>DATEGB010000120.1:0-2501 GCA_035280365.1 Candidatus Dormiibacterota bacterium
GCCTCGGCCATCCGGTCCTGCAGGCCTTCCGCCACGACGCGAAGGCCGAGGTTGTGGCCGAGCCCGACCGCGGAGCGAACGATCGCGCCCGAGTCGGGGTCAGACGCCAGCGCCGATACGAACGAGCGGTCGATCTTGATCTCGTTCACCGGCAAACGCATCAGATAAAGGAGAGAGGAGTAGCCGGTGCCGAAGTCGTCGAGCGCGATGCGCACGCCGATCTCGTGCAAGCGGTGAAGTGCCTTGGCTGCCGCCGCCGCCATCGCGACGCCTTCTGTGATCTCGAGCGTCAACCGGTTCGGCTCGACTTTGAAGTTGCCGAGCGCGCGGGCCACCATCTCTTCGAGCGAGTGATCCTCGATGTTGCGTGGCGAGACGTTGAGCGACACCGACACATCGATGCCCTCTTCGAGCCACTTGCACAGCTGCGCGAGGGCCGAATCGATGACCCACGCGGTCAGCGGGTGGATGATCCCCGTCTCCTCCGCCATCGGGATGAAACGGTCGGGCGGCATCAGGCCTTCGCGCGGATGGTTCCAGCGGATCAGCGCCTCGACGGTATGGATCGCGCCCGTCGCAAGCGTGACCTGCGGCTGGTAGTGGAGCACCAGCTCGCCCTGCGGGATGGAACGTCGCAGCTCGCCCGCGAGGCCTGAGCGGCGCAGCGTCTGCGCCTCCTGCTCGGGCTGGTACAGCGCGAATCCGCCGCCCGAGCGCTTGGCGACGTACATCGCGACGTCGGCGCGGCGCAGCAGCGTGCTCGGGTCGTCGCCGTGGACCGGGTACATCGCGATGCCGATCGACGCACCGGTCTCGACCATCTGGTCGGCGATGGCGAATGGGCCTTCGAGCGAGGCGAGGATCTTCTTCGCCGTCGACACCACGTCTTCGGGATGGCGCGCGTCCGTCGTCAGCACCGCGAACTCGTCACCGCCGAGACGCGCGATCGTGTCGGTCGCGCGCAGCACGCCGCGCAGCCGCGCGGTGACCTCTTGCAGCAGGCTGTCGCCGCGGTCGTGGCCGAGGGCGTCGTTGATGTCCTTGAAGCGGTCGAGGTCGAGCAACAGGACGCCGAACATCTTCTGGTTGCGCCGCGCGGCGAGCAACGCCTGGCGCAACCGGTCGCCGAACAGGCTTCGGTTCGGGAGGCCGGTCAGGGCATCGTGGAGGGCCTGGTACTCGAGCGCGTCGGTGTGGGCCTTGCGCTCCGAGATGTCACGCAGCGTGGCGATGAAGAGATGACGCGAGCCGACCTGCATCGAGCTGACGACGAACTCGAGAGGAAACAGGCTGCCGTTTTTCCGCTTGCCCATCGTCTCGTGCGCGCCGCCGCTGCCGTGGGCGTCGAGCGCGAGGCGCCGCTGCAAATAGTTGTCGAACGCGGAGCGATGCGTGGTCGCGATGAGGATGCTCGCCGACTCGCCCATCAGCTCGCTCTCGCTGTAACCGAAGAGCTTGCCCACGGCGGGGTTGGCGGATTCGATGATCCCGTTCTGGTCGATGGTGGCGAGTCCGTCGGACACGTTGTCGAGCACCGATCGCATCCGCTTCTCGCTTTCCTGGAGCGCAACCTCAGCCCGCTTGCGCTCGACGAACTCGCCGATCTGCGACCCCACGTCGTTCATCACGGCAATCAGACCGTCGTCGAGATCGCGCGGCGCCCAGGTGTGGAGCGAAATCATGCCCACGACGCGGCGGCCGCTTCGCACCGGGAAGCCGACGATGCCGTGCAGACCCGACGCCACCGCCGCCGCCGCGCGCGGCGACGCGTCGCCCGCGAGATCTGGCATCGCGATCGGCCTTGCCGCTTCCCAGACGCTGCCTGCCAGGCCTTCGCCTCGGCGGTACATCTGGCCGGCGGCCGTCGCCTCGAACGCGGACGTGTCCCGTCCCGGCCGCTTCCACGAGGTGACGAAATGCATCGCCTCGCGGTCCACGTCGACCTCCCAGTACTCGGCAAGTTCCCAATCGAGCGTGCGGCACAGGCCTTCGAGCACGCCCGGCGCCGCCTTGTCCCAACCGGGTGACGTGACCAGCGCCTGCGTGACGGCAAACCGCGCCGCCTGAAGCACCTCGCCACGCTTGCGGTCCCGGATGTCGACCGCGACTGTCTGGAAGTAGCCCGGCTTTTCGTCTGCGCCCCGGACCAGGAGCATCGTCAGGTCGACCCATACGTGCTCCCCGTCCTTGCGCGTGTATCGCTTCTCGATCCGGCGGCCCTCGCCCTCGCCGGCGAGCATCTCGCGCATCGCCTCCTGGACGCCCGGCACATCGTCGGGATGTGTGATGTCGATCAACGACAGGGTCCGCAGCTCGTCCTCGGTAAAACCGACCAGCTCGCAGAATGCCGGGTTGACGGTCGTGATGTGGCCGTCGAGGCTGGTGAACGCCATGCCCGCCTGCGCCTGCCGGAACAGAATCCGGAACCGCGTCTCGTTGTCGCGCTCCGCGGCTTCGGCGCGCAGCTTCTCGGTGACGTCGCTGACGAGCGTCAGCAGCTG
>DATEGB010000121.1:0-23832 GCA_035280365.1 Candidatus Dormiibacterota bacterium
GCGACCCTAGAATTCCGTCGAGGTTGACGGACCGCCGCAGGATCGCCTTGCTGACGCGCGAATACCCGCCGGAGATCTACGGCGGGGCCGGCACCCACGTCGAGTACCTCGTCCCCGCGCTGCGCCGGCTCGTCGACGTCACCGTGCTGTGCTGGGGCGCGCCGCGCGAGGAACCGGACGTGGTCGCGTTCAAGGCCTGGGACCAGGTCGCCGAACCACGGCCCGAGGCTGCCGCTCTGGAGGCGATGTCGATCGACCTCGCGATGGCGGGCGCGGCAAGGGGCGCCGCGCTCGCGCACACGCACACCTGGTATACAAACCTCGGTGGCCACCTCGCGGGGTTGATGTGGTCGATCCCCCACGTGATGACGGTGCACAGCCTGGAGCCGCTGCGGCCGTGGAAGGCGGAGCAGCTGGGAGGAGGCTACGCGCTGTCGCTCTACTGCGAGCGCACCGGCGTCGAGGGCGCCGACGCCGTGATCGCCGTCTCCCAGGGTGTGCGCAAGGACATCCTCGAGTGCTACCCGGACGTAGATCCGAACCGCGTCCACGTGATCCACAACGGCATCGACCCCGAGGTCTACAGGCGCAGGCTCTCACCCGAAACGCTGAAGCGCTACGCAGTCGATGCCAGTCGCCCATACGCGTTCTTCAACGGGCGGATGACCAGGCAGAAGGGTCTGCCGCACCTGCTCAACGCGGTGCTCAAGCTCGACAACCAGCACCAGGTCGTCATCGTCGCCAGTAGCCCGGACACGCATGAGATCGCGGCCGAGGTGAACGGCCTCGTCAAACAGGTGCGCGCGAAGGGTCGCGACCTGGTCTGGATCGACCACTTCATCCCGCGCGAGGACCTGATCCACCTCCACTCGCACGCGACCGTCTTCGTCTGCCCCTCGGTCTACGAACCGTTCGGCCTCGTCATCCTCGAAGCGATGGCGTGCGAGACGGCCGTGGTCGCCTCGCGAGTGGGCGGCATCCCCGAGATCGTCGTCGAGGGGGAGACGGGCTTCCTGGTCGACTACGACCCGAACGAGCCGGACGGTCTCGGGACCGGGCTGGCGGAGAAGATCAAGCTGCTTCTCGACGAGCCGGCGCGAGCGCAGGCGATGGCGGAAGCCGGCCGGCGGCGAGTGATCGCGCACTTCGGTTGGCCCTCGATCGCGGCCAGGACCGTCGAGCTCTACGAGTCGGTCTGGAAATGAAGGCGTGGGTCGTGCGGCGCAACGGGCCTCCCAACTCGATGACCTTCGAAGACCTGCCGGCCGTGCCCGCGCCCGACGGCACGCTCGAGATCGCTGTCAAGGCCGCCGGCGTCAACTTCTTCGACTCCTTGCTGGTGGCCGGGACATACCAGGTGAAACCGGAGCTCCCGTTCGTGCCCGGCGCGGAAGTCTCCGGGATCATCGTCCACGCGTCGGGCGAAAGCGGCTTCGGGCCGGGTGACCGAGTGCTCGCCCGCCTGCCCCTCGGCGGGTACGCCGAGATCGCTCACGCGCGTCCCGCCGACACCCTGAAGATTCCGCAGTCGATGTCGTTCGAGGTGGCTGCGGCCTTCTTCATCAACTACGAGACGGGTTGGTTCGGCCTGCACCGAAGGGCGCAGATTCAGCCCGGCGAGTACCTGCTCGTCCACGCGGCCGCGGGCGGCGTCGGCAGTGCCGCGGTCCAGCTCGGCAAGGCCGCGGGGGCGACCGTGATCGCCTCGGTCGGCTCGACGGAGAAGGCGGAGGTTTGCCGCCGGCTCGGCGCCGATCTCGTGGTCGAGTACCGCAACGACGACCTCGTGCAGGCGGTCAAGGACTTTACGCGCGGCCACGGCGCCGACGTCGTCTTCGACCCGGTGGGCGGCGAGGCTTTCGAGAGGTCGACGAGGTGCATCGCCTTCGAGGGCCGCCTGGTGGTGGTCGGGTTCACTTCCGGCCAGATCCCGCAGGCCCGAACCAACCACGTGCTGGTCAAGAACTACTCGGTGGTCGGCCTCCACTGGGGCCTGTACAACGAGCGCCGGCGCGACCTCGTCGACGCCTGCGCCGACGAGCTGCTTAGTCTCTACCAGGCAGGAAAGATCGCTCCTTACGTGTCACGCACCGTGCCCCTCGAGCAAGGCGCCGCCGCCCTGGCCGACGTCGCCGCCGGCCGCACGACCGGCAAGACGGTTATGATTCTCTGACTCAGGTCAGAGAATTGGACCAGGCCGCCGCCCTCCAGACCGTGCGCTCGTTCAACCGCACCGTGGCGGAGCGCATCGGGGCTCTCACCGACAGCTTCCTCGGCCGCGACCGGCCGATGGGCGAGTCGAGGACGCTCTGGGAGATCGGCCCCGAGGGCGCCGAGGTTCGCGAGCTGCGCTCCCGGCTCGGCCTCGACTCGGGCTACGCCACGCGCGTCCTGCAGTCGCTGCGCCGGCAGGGCCTCGTGACCGTGGAGCACAGCCCGGCCGACGGCCGCGTCCGGCAGGTGCGCCTGACCCCCTCAGGCCTGGCCGAGCGCGCCGAGCTCGACCGGCGCGCCGACCGCGTCGCCCTCAGCTTCGTGGAGCCGCTGAACGAAGCGCAGCGGTTGAAGCTGCTCGCGGCGATCGCCGACGTTGAGCGCCTGCTCACGGCTTCGATGGTCGAGATCGCGGTCGAGGACCCCGGTTCGGCCGGCGCGAGGTGGTGCATCGGCCAGTACTTCGAAGAGCTGAACCGTCGCTTCGACGCGGGCTTCGACCCCACGCGGGGGATCACCGCCGAACCCGAGGAGCTGAGGCCGCCGGCGGGCGAGCTTCTCCTCGCGCGGCTGCGCGGACGTCCCGTCGGCTGCGGCGCGCTCAAGTTCCACCGCCGGGCGCCCGCGGAGCTGAAGCGCATGTGGGTCGCGCCCGAGGCACGAGGGCTCGGCCTGGGCCGCCGGCTACTCTCCGTCCTCGAGAGCCATGCCGCCGGCGCGGGCGCACGCACCGTCCACCTGGAGACCAATCGGGCCTTGAAAGAGGCGATCCAGCTCTATCGCAGCGCCGGCTACCGAGAGGTGGCGCCGTTCAACGACGAGCCGTACGCCGACCACTGGTTCGAGAAGAGGCTGACGCACCGGAGGTAGGCGCCGTTGACGCGCCCATGGTCCCTTTGTTACCCTCGCCAGGACTTCCGCGTCGATCGGCGCGGAGACCTCGCCTGGGGGTAGGCGTTGCGCAGTTATCGCTACGCGAGCCACGCGGCGGTCCTGTTGATGGCGGTGGCGATCTCCGGCTACAGCGCCGTCGGCCTCGCCGTCGGTCCGCGCACCGGCTCGTTCGACGTGCAGGCCGCCAACGAGGGCCAGTTCGGCGACGTCGCCCTGGGTCGCGACAGCACGATCATCCAGCCCGTCTCGATCCCGACCTCGGCGCTGCCGAATCGGAACCCGATCCGCTACCTCGTGAAGGAGGGCGACACCCTCGAGGGCATCGCGATCGCCTTCAAGCTCACGCTGCGCGAGATCATCTGGTCGAACCCGGGACTGAAGCTGCCGCTGAAGGCCGGACTGGCCCTGGAGCTGCCGCCGGTGCCGGGAGTGGTCGTGGTCGTGAGGCGCGGCGACACCCCGACCAGTCTGGCGACCGCCTACGGCGTCGACATGACGACGTTGCTCGGCTTCAACCACCTGCGCGGGCCCGACCTCAAGCTCGGCACGGTGCTCGTCATTCCCGTCGACCCGTCCGTCGGGCCCAACCTCAGCACCGGGGTCCCCGCCGACCCGGTGCACCCAGGGGCGCTTCAATGTCCGATCCAGGGCGCCGAGATCATCCAGAAGTTCGGACCGACAAACTTCGCGCTCGAGCCGCCGCTCGCCGGCTACCTGCACTTCCACAGCGGCGTCGACCTGCTCGCGGTGTACGGCACGCCCATCTACGCGGCGGCCGGCGGCAGGGTGACGGCGGCGGGTTACGCCGACTACTTCGGCCTGCGCGTGGAGGTGACCGACAGCTACGGGCTGGTCGAGATCTACGCCCACATGGAGGACACGTCGCTCACCGTCGGCCAGGTGGTGCAGCAGGGCCAGAAGGTCGGCCTGGTCGGCAGCACGGGCCTGTCGATCGGCGCGCATCTGCACCTGCAGCTCGAGGTCGGCGGGCTCCCGACCGACCCGCTGCCGCTGATCGGCTGCTGAAAACCTAGGGGTGATACGGAGGCGGAGGCGCACCCTCCAGCTCGAACATGACGTCGTCGGGGTAACAGTAGTACCAGTCCTCGCCGGGCTCGTATGACCGGACGACCGGGTGGAGAGTGCCGCGGTTGTGCGCGGTCGCGTGCTTGCCCGGCGAGTCGTTGCAGCAACCGACATGGCCGCACTCCTGGCAGACGCGCAGGTGCACCCAGTCTCGCTTTCCCGCCGCCACGCACTCGACGCAGCCAGGTCCGGACGGCGTGACGTCTTTGATCTGGTCGAGGTGGCTGCACCCGTCCCTCATGGCCGTGAAGGCTCTCAGCCCTTCGCGGAGCCGGCCAGCTGACCGTCGACCGGGGCGCCTCGACCGCCCACCCCGGTGACCGCGAGGATCTGCTCCTCGTCCAGGGAATCGTTTTTAAGCAGCGCTCGGGCCAGGGCGTCGAGCTGCGACCTATGCTCGGTCAGCAGTCGCTCCGCGTCCGCCAGGGACTCCTCCGAGATACGGCGCACCTCGTCGTCGATGAGCGCGGCCGTGGCTTCGCTGTACGGCCTCTGCTGAAAGGCGGCGCCGTCGGCGTCGCCGTAGTTCAGTGGCCCGACCTTCGGGCTCATCCCCCAGCGCACGACCATCTGCTGGGCGATCCGGGTCACCTGCATGAGGTCGTTCTCGGCCCCTGTGGTCACGAGCCCGTAGACGAGCTTTTCCGCAGCGCGGCCTCCGAGCGCACCCACCATGCGCGCGCGCAGGTAGTCCTCACCGTAGTTGAAGCGGTCGTCGATCGGGGTCTGCAGCGTCACCCCGAGCGCCTGGCCGCGCGGGATGATCGTCACTTTCTTGACGGGATCGGCGCCTGGCACGAGCAGGCCGAGCAGCGCATGCCCCGACTCGTGGTACGCGATGCGCTCGCGGTCGAGGACGCTGAGCATGATCTTCCTTTCCGTGCCGAGGAGGGTGCGCTCGATCGCGTCGGCGAAGTCCTGTTTGCCCACCGCCTCCGCCCCGCGCCGCGCCGCCGCGAGCGCCGCCTCGTTCACCAGGTTGCGCAGGTCGGCACCGACGAACCCCGGCGTCTGGCCGGCAATCTCGTCCAGGTCGACGTCGGGCGCGAGCGGCACGTTCTTGGCGTGGATGCGCAGGATCGCCGCCCGCCCACGCCGGTCCGGCGCCTGGACGGTGACGCGGCGGTCGAAGCGCCCCGGCCGGAGCAATGCCTGGTCGAGCACGTCGGCCCGGTTCGTCGCCGCGAGGACGATCACGCCCTCTCGCGAGTCGAACCCGTCCATCTCGGTCAGGATCTGGTTGAGCGTCTGCTCCTGCTCGTCGTTGCCGCCGATGCGCACGGCGGCTGTCCGGCTGCGGCCGATCGCGTCGAGCTCGTCGATGAAGATGATCGCGGGCGCGGCCGCGCGCGCCTTGGCGAACAGGTCACGGACGCGAGCGGCGCCGACGCCGACGATCGCCTCGATGAACTCCGAGGCGGCGATGCTGAAGAACGGCACGTTGGCCTCGCCCGCGACCGCGCGGGCGAGCAGCGTCTTGCCGGTGCCGGGCGCTCCGATCAGGAGCACGCCTTTGGGCACGCTGCCGCCGAGGCGCTGGTATTTCTGCGGCTCCTTCAAGAAGTCGACGACCTCCTGGAGCTCAGCCTTGACCTCGTCGATGCCGGCGACGTCGGCGAAGGTCACCGCCGGTCGCTCGGCGTCGTAAAGGCGAGCCCGGCTCTGGCCGAAGCTGCCCAGGATGCCGCCGGCCCCCGCCGACGCGGCGCGACGCGACAGGTAGAGGAAGCCAAGGACCAGGAGGATCGTCGGCCCGAAGCTGAAGAGCAGCGTCTGCCAGAGCGGCGTGGTGGCGTTGGGATCGTTGGCGTTGATCGTGACTCCGTGCATCAGCAACAGCGATTGCAGGTCGTCGGTCGCGAACGCCGGACGCTGGGTCTGGAACCTCGTCGACCTGTTCCCGTTTGCGTCGGTGATCTGCTTCTTGGTCGTGCCGGTGATCGACTCGCCCGTGCTCGTGATGCTGGTCACGTTGCCGGCGTTGACCTGGTCGAGGAAGGAGTTGTAGGAGATGGTCAGCGTCGGCGGCTGGCTCGCCGACTCGATGACGTTGGTGATGATGATGTTGGCCGCGAGGAGGATCGCGAGCACGATCCAGAAGCGCCACGAGCGCATCGGCAGGAGAGGGGTGGGTCTGTTCGGCGCACCTGAAGGCTGCGGCCGCGAGGCAGAAGAGGGCGGGCTCTGGGCCATCGTACCGATCCTAGTCCGCGCTTACAATCCGCGCATGTCCACCGTCGGCGACTCGTTCGGGTGGGCCTTCCGCGACCCGAACTGGGCCGGCAAAGTCCTCGTCCAGGGCCTGATCGCGATCATCCCGATCGTGGGCTGGATCGCCATGACAGGGTGGCTGATGCTGGCCTACGAGAACGCCCGCGCCGGGCGCAGCGAGCTTCCGCCGGCCGGTCTCCACCTGGAGAAGGGGATCGGGATCTTCCTCGTCTTCCTGATCTACTCGCTCGCGCTGAGCATCCCGTCGCTGATCCTTTACGCGATCGGTTGGGCCACGAGCGCGCACAGCGACAACGCGCCGGTCACCGCTGGCTCTCCGCTTTTCAGCCTGGGAGGCCTGCTCGGCTTCGCCGCCAGCCTCTTCCTCAGGTTCCTGATCCCGTCGCTGATCGTCAACACGGCGGCGCGGGGCTTCTCCGGCGGGATGGACGTGGCCGTGGTGTGGCGCATGGCGACGCTGAACGTGACCAACAGCATCGTCGCGGCCCTGGTCATCTTTGTCGCGAGCGTCATCGGCGGGCTCGGTTTTCTCTGCTGCATCGGGTTCATCTTCACGATCCCGTACGAGAACACGATCACGGCGGGGGCTGCCGCCTGGTTCGAGAAGACGGAGGCGGCGCCACCGCCGGCCGCCGCAGCGTAGGTCCTTGGTCTAGGACGCGAGCGAGCTGGTCACGAGACGGTAGCGGTGCTCAGGGCGCCCCGGCGCCCCGTACCGCATCGTGAGCTCCACTCTTCCGAGCCGGCAGAGGTGGTCGAGGTAGCGGCGTGCGGTGACGCGACTGACGCCGGCCGCTTCCGCGACCGCAGCCGCGGGTAGGCCCGCGCGCGAGCCGGCAAGCGCCGCGACGATCAGATCGAGGGTGGCGTCGGACAGTCCCTTGGGCAGGTTGTCGGTCGCCACCGTCCGCAGGGCGCCGAAGATGCGGTCGACGTCTCCCTGGTCGGCATGGCCGAGGCGCGCCATCCGCTCGCGCGCGGCGGCGTAGGAGACGAGCTTCTCCTCCAGGGCGGGGAAGAGAAACGGCTTGATCAGGTAATGGACGACGCCTCCGCGCATCGCGGTGCGGAGGCTGTCGACGTCTCGCGCCGCCGTGATCGCGATGACGTCCACCGGCGGGTGGTCGTCCTCGCGCAACCGCTGCAGCACCTCCAGACCACTCACGTCGGGCAGGTAGATGTCCAGCAGCACGAGGTCAGGCCGCAGCTGGTCGACCTCGCTCACCGCTTCGTCCCCTGTATGCGCGACGCCGGCGACGACGAAGCCGTCGACACGCTCCACGTACGCACGGTGAAGGTCCGCAACCCTGAAGTCGTCGTCGACGATGAGCGTGCGGATCACTGGCGGACGGACACTTTCAACGGGATCCGCACGGCGAAGACGGCGCCCCCGTCGTTGACGGCGCTCACCTCGCCGCCGTTGCGCGACACGACCTGCCGGACCAGCGCGAGGCCGAAGCCGCGGCGCCTGTGGCCCGGGCCGTTCTTCGTGCTGAAGCCCTCTTGAAAGATCTGGCCGTCGACTCCTCCTGGGATGCCAGGGCCGGAGTCGTGGACGCGGACCAGGATGTTGCCGTCCTGCTCCGTCACCGAGACGCTGACCCACCGGTCGCCAGTCGAGGCCGCGGCCGCGTCCAGGGCGTTGTCGATCAGGTTGCCGAGGACGGTGATGAGATCCTCGCTGTCGAGCGAACTGCGCGTCATGACGGTGTCGTCACCCACCCTGAGCTCGATGCCGCGCTCCGAGGCGACGGCAGCCTTGGCGAGCAGGATCGCGCCGAGCACCGGGTCGCCGACCCGCTCGAGGAGCGACTCGGTCAGCTCCTGGTGGACGCCGGATGTCTGCGCTATGAGCTTCATCGCGTCGTCGCCGCGGCCGAGCTGGACCAGGCCGGCGATAGTGTGCAGGCGATTGGCGAACTCGTGAGCCTGTGCGCGCAAAGCATCCGTGAGGCTGTCCACGCCAAAGCCTCGCGCGAGCTGGGTGACCTCCGTCGAGTCGCGCAGCGTGGCCACGTGCCCGATCTCGCGTCCACGCACGTGGATGACGCGGCGGCTGGCGATGAGCACGCGCTCGCCCGCGAGCAGGACCTCGTCCTGATCTTTCAGCCCGCCGGAAAGAAAGCGGAGCAGCCGTCCCTGGGGCAGGACCTGCGAGACCTTGCGGCCGACGCAGTCGGCCGGCAGGTTGAGAAGCCGGCGCGCCTCATCGTTGGCGAGCGTGATGACGCCGTTGCGGTCGGTTGCGATCGCGCCTTCGTGGATGCCTTGCAGGCTCGCCTCCCTTTCCTCGAGAAGGCCTGCGATCTCGTATGGCTCGAGGCCAAACGTCTGGCGCTTGAGGCGTGAGGCGAGCCACCACGAGGCGACCACCCCGATGGCGAGCGAAGGCAGGAGCGCTCCCGCGAAGCTGGGCAGCTCGTCGAGCAGGCGCTGGCCAAGCGGCGGCTCGAGGAAACCGACCGACACCATGCCGATGACGCGGCCCTGGTAGAAGATGGGCGCCTTGCCGCGCGCCGAGACGCCGAGTGTCCCGCGCTGCACGCCGACCCAGGTGTGGCCGGCGAGCACCGACCCCGGATCTTCGTCGACCGGTTTGCCGATCAGAGCCGGGTTCGGGTGCGAGTAGCGGATTCCCCGCGCGTCGGTGACGACGACGTACGTCGCGCCCGTCGAATGGCGGATCGAGGCCGCGGTCTTCTGGATGACGAGGTCGGGGTCGCCGTTCAGGAGAGCTTGCTGGACCGAGGTGTTGTTGGCCACGGACTGCGCGATCGCGAGCGACCGCTGCTCGGTCTGGCGGTCGAGCTCCTGGCTTGCCTCATACAGCGCCGCCGCGGCGCCGATCAAGGCAGCGACGACGATGATCGCGACCTGGTAGCCGAGGATCTGATAGGCGAGGGGCAGGCGGGCTTTCATGGGTGAGGTCCAATCGATCGTAGTACGAAATCTCTCGACCCGCCCGCGACCACAATGACCAAAAAGGCCACAACGACCGCATGCCTTGAACGCGGTCACGGACCCCCGCAGAGTCGATCGCGATGGCTGCGGCGATCCGGCTTTCCAGTGTGACGAAGCGCTTCCTGACGCCGACCGGGGCGCTGTTCACGGCTCTGCGCGACCTCGACATGACCGTCGAGCCCGGCGAGTTCTGCGCCGTCGTGGGCCCGACGGGATGTGGCAAGTCGACGACACTCGGCCTCATCTCCGGCCTCGAGCCGCCGAGCGAAGGCGACGTCGAAGTGTTCGCCAGGCCGGTGAACGGCATCGCCGACGGCATCGGCTACGTCTTCCAGTCCGACGCCGTCTTTCCGTGGAAGACGGTGCTCGAGAACGTCGCCGCCGGGCCGCGCTACCGCGGCGCGTCCCACCGCGACGCGCGAGCGTTGGCGCGGGAGTGGATCGCGCGCGTCGGGCTTGCCGGTTTCGAGGACCGTTTTCCGTATCAGCTGTCGGGCGGCATGCGCAAGCGAGTCGCCCTGGCCCAGAGCCTGATCAACGGCCCGCGCATTCTGCTGATGGACGAACCCTTCAGCGCTCTCGACGTGCAGACCCGCGCGCTGATGGAGAACGAGCTCCTGAACCTATGGTCGGCAAGCGGCGCCTCGGTCGTGTTCGTCACGCACGACCTCGAGGAGGCCATCTCGCTCAGCGACCGGGTGTACGTGATCACGGCCGGGCCGGGCACCGTCAAGAGCAACTACAGGGTCGACCTGCCGCGACCGCGAAACGTGGCCGAGATCCGCTTTCAGCCGCACTTCGCGGAGATCTACGAGGAGATCTGGAAGGACCTGCGGGACGAGGTCCTCGTGAGCTATGAGCGTCAGAAGCGCGGCGCCGCTTAGCTCACCGATGAACGCCCGGGCCGAAGCCGGCGCGCGCGTGGTCGACCTGGCCGCGAAGCGGCGCTCTGACGCTCGTCGTCGACGGCTGACGGTGATGGGGCTGCGCGCCCTCCTGGGCCTGGCCATCCTCGCCGGCTGGGAGGTCGGCGCGCGTGCCGGGGCGATCGACAAGTTCTTCTGGTCGCAGCCGACCGACATCGCGACCACCCTCTGGCGCTGGTTCACCCAGGGCACCGACCTCGGTCCGCTGTGGGAGCAGGTCGCGGTCACCATGCAGGAGACCGTCGGAGGCTTCGTCCTCGGCGCCGTGCTGGGCGTGATCTTCGGCGTGGTGCTCGGGAGCAACCGGCTTCTGGCCGACGTCCTGGGGCCGTACATCAAAGGCGCCAACGCGATCCCCCGTGTCGTGGTCGGCGCTCTGTTCGCGGTCTCGCTCGGACTCGACATCAAGTCGAAGATCGCCACTGCCGCGGTCCTGGTGTTCTTCGTCGTCTTCTTCAACGCCTTCCAGGGCGTGCGCGAGGTGGACCGCAACCTGATCGCGAACGCACGCATCCTGGGCGCGAACAACCGGCGGCTGACGACGGAGATCATCATCCCGTCCGCGCTGTCGTGGATCGTGGCGAGCCTTCACACCAGCTTCGGCCTCGCCCTGGTCGGAGCGGTGGTGGGCGAGCTGTTCGGGGCTTACCAGGGCGTCGGTGAGCTCATCTACGAGTCGAAGAACCTCTTCGACACCTCCGGGGTCTTCGCCGGCATGGCGCTGCTTGCGGCGATCGCGCTCGTCGCCGAGGCGCTGATCTCGGCGCTGGAAAACCGACTTATCAGGTGGCGTCCCCCGGTCGCCACCGAAACACGAATCTAGGGAGGAATGCGCATGCGTTTCAGTTGGCGAAGTCTGGCGGCGGCGTTGGCGGCGACCGTCCTCGCCGCATGTGGCGGCACCGGATCGTCGAGCTCGGGTGGAGCGGCGCAGACCGTGTCGCTGAAGATCATGGTCGGCGGCCTGAACAAGCAGATCTACCTGCCCAACATGCTCACTTTCCGGCTCGGCTACTTCAAAGAGCAGCACCTCGACGTGACGTTGATCGACGAGGGCACCGGCCAGGCCTCGGAGGACGAGGTCGTGGCCGGCAACGTGCAGGCGGGCTCTGGCGCCTACGTGCACCCGATGGTCCTGAACACCCAGGGCAAGAAGATCGAGACGATCTGCCAGTTCGGCATCGCGCCGGGCGAGGCGGAGGTGGTCGACGCGCGGCTCACCAACGTCACCTCGGCCAAGGACCTGGCGGGCAAGTCGCTGGGTGTGACCGAGATCGGTTCGGGTACCTGGGTGCTGACCCAGGCGATCCTGGGCACGGCCGGAGTGAGCCCGAGCAACGCGCACTACCTCGGCGTCGGCGCCGGGGACACGTTCATCGCGGCGATCGACCAGAAGAAGATCGCCGCCGGGATGACCACCTTCCCGACCATCTCGCGGCTCGTCAACTCGGGCAAGGGCAAGATCCTGGTCAGCCTGCTGACGCCCGAGGACACGCGCGCCGCACTGGGTGGCGACTACCCGTTCATCGGGGTCTTTGCCAAGAACGACTGGGTCAACTCGAACAAGGACGTGGCCCAGAGGCTCGTCAACGCCTACGTCAAGACCCTGAGGTACATCCACTCCCACACGCCGGACGAGATCGCGAGCCAGATGCCCGCGGATTACTACGCCGGCGACAAGGCCTCGTATGTGGCGGACCTGAAGAGCCAGATCAGCATCTTCGGCACCGACTGCAAGATGCCGGTGGGCGGCCCGGAGACGGTCCAGAAGATTCAGCAGCAGTTCGTCGCCAGCTACAAGGGCAAGTCGGCCAACCTGAGCGAGACGTACACGAACGAGTTCGCGGACAAGGCGAACGTCTAGCGCGCGACGGGAAGAGAGGGGCCGGGTGGCCCGGCCCCTCTCGCGCGCGTCCTCTATTTAATGCGGACTAGACCGGTCCTCGGCCGCCGAGGAACATGATGGCCGCGTCGTACACCGCCCACTCGTAGCGGCCGGCGGTCCGGCCGGAGGTGGGCCCAGTCGGTGACCGCCCCATCTGTAGCGGCGTCAAGTCAAAACGCGATCCCGCTTGACGCGCGATTCGATCGCTGCTATTACGCGTCCAACCTGCCGGTCCTTCCGGCGATTCGAGTGGAGGTTGGATCCATGCGCAAGTTCGCCCTGTCGTCACTGTTGACCCTCGCCATGCTCCTGCTGTCGGCCGTCACGGTCCTTGCCGACAGCACCGGGCCAGGCGTCTGATTCGGGCGGCCACCGCCCGCCTGCCTTGACTGACAAGTGTTGAAGTGGGCGCTGTACACTCGCGCGCATAGACACGAAGCGGACCAGGCCTCGCGGGCGGGTTCCCGGCCTCGAGGTTGAGCACGAGCGGATCCGCCGGGCGCGGCAGGCGGCGGGCCTGAGCCTGGCCCAGATGGCGGGTTCCGACATGACGCGCCAGGCCGTCCACCTTATCGAGACGGGCAAGGTCAGGCCTTCGTCGCGCACCCTCGAGGCGATCGCCGCCAGGCTCGGCCGGCCTGCGGCGTATTTCCTGGCCGGGGCCGCGAAGGCTGACGCAAGGCAGCCCCACCGTGGAGGCGTCGAAGAGCTCCAGGCCCTCTGCCTGCAGCAAGAGTTCGACGCCGCCGTGCAGTTCGGCTTGAGGATGCTGGAAGCCGAGCCCGACCCGTCGTCGGAGGCGCAGATACGGCTCTACGTCGGCCAGGCGCTGGTCCGCTCCTCGCGTCCCGAAGAGGGGCTCGAGCATCTGCAGCGCGCCCAGGCGTTGCTGGCCACCAATCCCGACCCATGGCTCGCCGTCGAGTGCGCCGACTGGGAGGCCGCAGGCCTCTATCTCAAGGAGGACCGGCGCGCGCTCTCCGTCGCCGAGCACGCACTGAGGCTCTGCCGGGCGACGAAGCCAAGCATGCCGGGAACCGAGGCGCGCATCCTCGAGCACATCGCGACCATCCACGTCAAGAACCACACCTACGACCACGCGATCGCGTTCTACGAGCAGGCGCTGGCGGCGGCGGCGGCGGTCCGCGACCTGAGCCGCCTCGGCCGGACGTACCACGGTCTCAGCATCGCCTACCAGGAGCGCGGCGACCTGGCGAGGGCGGTCGAGTTCACGCATCGCGCCCTCGCCCTCTACGCGCTCGAGCACGACAAGGCGCTGCTCGGGCGAGGTGAGAACGAGCTCGGCCTGCTGCTGATGAAGCAGGGTCAGGTGGCCCGCGCGGAGGAGACGTTTCTGACGGCGCTCAAGCATTTCGACGAGGCGGGCGCCGAGCGGGCGAAGAGCCACGTCCTGCTCAGCCTGGCCGAGCTGCAGCTCAACACCTCGCGCTTCGACGAAGGCACTGCCACTGTCAAGAGTGCGCTCGAGATGGCGACGAGGCTTGACGAGCGGCTGGCCATAGGAGCCGCCCACGTGCTCCTGGGCCGGCTCTACGAGCGCACCGAGCACCGCCGCCTGGCGGACCGCGAGTTCGCAGCCGCCATCGCCCTGTTCGCGGGAGAGGACCTGAGAGAGCGGCTCGCCGAAAGCCACGCGGCGTACGCCCAGGTCCTCGAGGCGCGAGGCCAGGAGCGTGCGGCCGGCAAGCACTGGAAAGAGGCGGCGAGCGTCGCGCTTCGCCCCCAGGTTGGTGCCCGGGCCGTCTGAGCCATCGTCAAGTCAATTGGCTTGACAATCGCCAAACTTACTTGACAATGTGAGCCACCACGCCATTCGGCGAGACGCCCGGGAGGTCGGATCCGGCCATCGTCAGGCGGCCGGCAGGGCCGTCGCAGGCCGGTCGACAAGACGACAGGCACCGGCGTGGCAACATTCCGGTTCGCACACACGCTCGGCGGCAACGTGATCGTAGACGGGCTCGCGTATGACCACACGGACAAGACCCTCTGGATGAGCCCCGACGTCTCGGACACGATCTACCACTACACCCAGGCCGGCGTGCTGCTCGGGTCGCACAGTGGGCTGTTCGGCGAGCTTGGCGGCTGCGGCAACTCGGGCATCGCCGTTGCGAGCGCCACCGCGCTTTACCTCTCGAACAACGGCTGCTCCCAGATCTTCTCCACGGACAAGTCCTTCAGCTCCTTCACCCTCTTCGCCCTCACCAACACACGGCTGGAGGACATGAAATGCGACAACGTCGACTTCGCGCCCCTGGGCGCGCTGTGGAGCAAGGACGCGTACGACAACACGCTGCGGGCCTTCGAAGTCCCCGCCGACCAGTGCGCGCCTGGCGGCGACCCCGCGATCAAGCCCATTGGGGCCACGCTCTCCGGGACGGAGGGCAGCGCGACCACCGGGACCGTGGCCACGTTCACGGACCCGGACGCCAGCGCGACCGCCGCCGAGTACACGGCCACGATCGATTGGGGCGACGGCAGCACCTCGGCGGGCGTTGTCACCGGCCCCGTCGGCGGCCTGTTCAACGTCGACGGCAGCCACGTGTACCAGGAGGAAGGGTCTTACTCGATCAAGGTGATCATCAACGATGTCGACAACCCGGGCAACACGGCTTCGGTCGCTTCGACGGCCAACATCGGAGACGCCGCGCTCACGGCGGCATGCGCCGCCGCGCCGGCCGTGCCGATGAGCTTCAGCGGCCCAACGGCGGCCCTGACCGACGCCAACTCCTTCAGCACCACCGCCGACTTCACCGCCACGATCACGTGGGGTGACGGCGGCACGTCTACCGGGACGGTGAGCGGGCCGATGGGTGGGCCCTACGCCGTCAGCGGCAGCCATACTTACGGGGCGCCGGGTCCTTACACCATCACCACCACGATCAACGACGACGGCGGCTCGAGCGCCGTGGCGACGTGCAGCGTCACAGTCTTCGCCACCACGGGCGGCGGCAACTTTGTCATCGGCGACGGCGACGCCGCGATCGGAACCAGCGTGACCTTCTGGGGCGCCCAGTGGAGCAAGAAGAACACCGTCAGCGGCGGCTCCGCGCCGGCCGCGTTCAAGGGCTTCGAGGACACTCCGGCCTCGGCGGCCTGCGGCACCAACTGGACGACCGACACCGGCAACAGCACACCGCCTCCTGCGGGACCGCTCCCGCAGTTCATCGCGGTCGTGGTCTCGAGCTCGATCTCGCAGTCCGGTTCCACGATCTCCGGCAACACCGTCCACATCGTCGTCGTCAGGGCCGATCCGGACTACCAGCCCGACCCCCGTCACCCGGGCACGGGCACGGTGGTCGCGCAGGTCTGCTGATGTAGTCGGGTCTTTCTTTTATGTGCGCGAGGGCGGGGCTTCGGCCTCGCCCTCAAGCGCGTAGGCCAGGGCTTCCTCGAAGCCCATCCGCCGGCCCGCGTCCCATGCCCCCGACGCGACTTCCGCGCCCAGCGCTTCGCGCGCGGGATTGATGTATGCCGAGGTGAACTGATACCACTGCTCGGGTGGACGCTGCCCCGTCGTCTCGAACATCGCCGCCGCCGCGCCCGCGAGTTGCAATGAGCGCTCGGCGCGCTTGTCGGCCGCGTTCATGCAGGCGATGACGTCGAGCGACCACGCCGACCGCCGGTCGCGCAGCGCCAGCCCGATCTCCAGCGCCTCGCGAATCAGGGAGTGGGCCACGCGCACCTCGCCGCGTACGAACGAGACGACGGAGAGGAAGACGCGCGTCATGCCCGCTTCGTCACTCGTGCCCATGCGCCGTCGCACGTCGAGGCTGCGCTTCAACAGCGAGCTGGCCTCGTCAAGGTCGCCGCGGCTGATCGCGACCATGCCGAGCTGGTGCAGCACCTCGGCTTCCTGCAGCGGGCTTTCGAGCTCGAGGCTCAGGCGAAGCGCCTCCTCGAGCCACTCCTGCGCGTCGTCGAGGCGGCCTCGCGCGGTGTCGAGCACGGCCTTGTAGAACTGGCCGCGGATGGTTGCGACCTTGTCGCCCGCCAAGCCCGCCAGGGCCAGGCCCTGATCGAGCAGCCGCTCCGCGGTTTCGGGCTCACCGGCGACGTAGGCGAAGGCGCCGGCGTTCAGAAGCGCGACGATGCGCTCGGGCACGTCGTCGGGGAGCCGCGCCAGGATCTCGTCCAGCCAATGGCGCGCCTCGGTGATGTGGGCGCGCAACAGCCAGAATGTGAACGCTTCCTCCGCCAGCCGCGCCGCAACGGAGGGATCGTTTTGGGCGGCCCACCGCAGCGCCGAGGTGAGGTTGTCGTGCTCTTCCTCGAGCTGGGCCAGCCATAGCGCCAGCTCGCCCGCATGGCGAGTGGCGGCGATGCGCAGGTAATGGTGCGCGTGCCGGGACATGACAGCCTCTTGCCCGCCTGAATCGTGGAGCTTCTGCATCGCGTAGGCGCGGATCGTCGCCAGCAGGCGATAACGGCCTTCGGCGGTGAACACGAGCGACTTGGCCACGAGCTCCCAAAGCACGTCCGCGACCTGCTCCCCTGGCACGTCGGCGGTCGCGCAGATCTCCTCGCACGCCGGCAGCGAAAAGGTGGCAGGGAAGACGGCGAGGCTGCGGAAAACCGTCTGCTCCCGCGGCTCGAGCAGGGCGTAGCTCCAGTCCATGGTCGCCTCCAGGGTCTGCTGCCGTCCGGCGGCCGTGCGGCTGCCCCCGGCCAGGACGCCAAGACCGCTCTCCAGCCGCTCCAGGATCTCCTCGACCGGGAGCATCGCCACCCGCGCTGCCGCGAGCTCCATCGCCAAAGGGATGCCGTCAAGACGCGCGCATAGACGATTGATGACCGGCAGCTTCGACTCGGACAGGTCGAGCGTCGGTGCGGTGGCGTGCGCGCGGTCGAGGAAGAGGCGCGTCGCGTCCTCCGTCGACAGCGGGTTGACGCGCCACACCGTCTCGCCCGGCACCTTCAGCGGCTCGCGGCTGGTGGCGACAAGGTTGACATTCGGACAAGAACCGATGAGCTCGACTGCGAGTCGCGCGCAGGCGTCGATGAGGTGCTCGCAGTTGTCGAGGATGACCAGCATGTGGCGGTGTCGGCAGTGGTCGACGATCGTCTCGAGCGGCGTCCGGCCGACCTGCTCCTGCAGCTCCAGGCTCGCAGCCACCGCCCGCGGCACCAGCCCCCGGTCAGCGATCGGCGTGAGGTCGGCGAACCACACGCCGTCCGGGTGGGATTCGTCGATGAGCTCCATCGCGAGCTCCTGGGCGAGCCGGGTCTTGCCGCAACCGCCCGGCCCGACCAGGGTGACGAGCCTCGATGCGGACTCCAGCTCTTTGAGCTGCGCCAGCTCGCCCGCCCGGCCGACGAAGGTAGTCGCCTGGATGGGCACGTTGGTCCGCTCGTACGAGATCGAACGCAGCGCGGGGAATCGCGCGGGCCGGACCAGGTCGACCAGCTGGAAGATCTGCTCGGGGCGCTTCAGGTCCTTCAGGCCGTGCGTGCCGAGGTCCCAGAGCTCCGACTCCGCCGGCATCTCGTCCGCGAGCAGCTCTTGCGCGGCCCGGCTCAGCAGGATCTGGCCGGGATGGCACGTGGCGAGGATGCGCGCGCAGCGGTTGAGCGCCTGGCCGTAATAGTGACCGGCGCGGAGCTGGGCGACGCCGGCGTGGACCGCGACGCGGATCTGGAACTCAAGGCCCTCCGGCCACTTCGCCGCCTGGATCTCACGCTGGATGTCGAGGGCGGCGGCGGCCGCGGCAGGGGCGTTCTTGAACGCCGCCAGGACGCTGTCGCCTTCACGCCCGGACTCGACATGGGTCCCTCCGTGACGCTCGATGCACGCGGAGAGGACAGCGTCGTGCTGCGACATGGCCTGGCGCATCGCCGCCGGGTTGCCCTCCCAGGCCCTGGTCGATCCCTCGAGGTCGGTGAGAAGGAAGACGACGAGCGCGCCGGGGTCGGCGAGGGTGACGGCCGGCGCACCACCGGTAGGCGCCGCCTCCGCGGCCGCGACCCACGCCGCGACCTGGGCGCGGGAGGAGAAACCGAGCTTGTCGCGGATCCTTTCCACGTGGCCCTCGGCGGTGCGCTCGGCGATGAACAGCCGCTGAGCGATCTGTCGGTTGGTGAGACCGGACGCGACGAGCCTGGCGACCTCTTGCTCCCGCCGGGAGAGCTCGGTCATGGTGGCCATCTCGGTCGAAATCTTGCGCCTGTGGCGGCCAGAGCGGGCAAGGCTGAAAAATCGGCGTGACAGCCCGCCTGGTGAGTGCTAGATTGCCGCCGTTCCCGGGTCGCGAGGGAAGCAGCGGTCCCGGGGCATCACGAGGGAGGTAGAGCCGCCATGCCCATCCCTGTCATGCAGAAGCAGTACCTGACCAACATAGTCAACCAGTTGAAGGCGATGACCACGCTGGTGAGCAAGATCATGGTGCAACAGAACGCGCCCCTTCCTGCCAGCGATCTGAACACGATCGCCAACTGCTTGGCCGCCGTCAACGCCACGCTCACCGCCTGCAACGCCGCCGGGAAGGTGTCGGACGCCGAGCGGCATGCCATGGGCGACCAGTTCGCGGCGATCGCCGCCGAGCTGAAGAAATAGGAAGGAGACGATGCCGATTCCGCTTGTCATGGACGCCGACCGGGACGGTATCGCCGACGAGCTCGAGCGCTTGGCCGGCTTCGTCCGGGACGTCGCCTGACGCCGGACCAGATCTCGAGCATCGGCGACGAGTTCGCGGCGTTCGCTACGGAGCTTCCACAAGGCAAAGCAGGCCGGAAAGCACCACTAAGGGCCCGCTAGGCCAGGGCCTCGAACTCCT
The DNA here is from genome assembly GCA_035280365.1 of Candidatus Dormiibacterota bacterium. Taxonomy (GTDB): domain Bacteria; phylum Chloroflexota; class Dormibacteria; order Dormibacterales; family Dormibacteraceae; genus 40CM-4-65-16. The sequence continues at coordinate 18,990 of DATEGB010000121.1, forward strand.
CGTCGGTCAGCTGGATCTTCAGCGCCCCGACGTTCTCCCTCAGGTGCGCGAGTGAGAGCGTGCCTGGGATGGGCAGCATCACGGGCGACCGGCGCAGGAGCCAGGCGAGCATGACCTGCTGCGGCGTCGCCCGATGCCGGCGTGTGATCGCGGCGAGCTGCGACCACCCCCCGCCCCCTCGAAGCGGATAGAACGGGACGAACACGATCCCTTCTCGCGCGCAGTAGTCGACTTCCGCGTCGTACCCGCGCTCGGCGAGGTTGTAGTGGTTCTGCACCGCGGCGATCGGCACGACCTTGCGCGCCCGCTCGATCTGTTCGACCGTCACCTCCGAGATCCCGACGTGCCGGATGCGTCCGCGGTCGCGGTAATCCTTGATGGCGCCGAGGCTTTCCTCGATCGGGGTCTCGGGGTCGACCCGGTGCAGGTAGTACAGCGTGATCGTCTCCGTCTTCAGGCGGCGGAAGCTCTCCTCGATCTCCGCGCGCAGCACCTCGGCGCGGCCGCGACCCGCGCCGCCGAAACCACCCTTCGTGGCCACCACCACATTGGGCGGAAACGGCGATAGGGCCTCGCCGATGGCCTGCTCGCTCTGGCCGTTCGTGTAGAGGTGGGCAGTATCGACCATCTGGACGTCTGCCTCGACCGCCGCCCTGATGAGGTCGACGTTCTGCACGGTGTGCGTCAGGCGGTTCGTGCCCAGGCCGATTCGCGCGACGTCGACGTCCCCGAGCTTCATGGAGCTTTTTTCCGTCATCGCGCCAGGCGCTGCTCGAGGCCGGCGAGGATGACGTCGAGCCCGAACTCGAACTCGCGCGCGTAGCTGTAACCGGGCTTCATCACGTGCCTGGTCGCGAACTCGGTGAGGTGCGGGTAGATGCCCGACTGGAAGTCGCGCATGATGCCTTCGGCCACGGCGGCCGCCTCTTCGCCCGTGTCGAAGGGCAGGCTTGCCTGCTCGAGCGCGAAGCCGTAGATATAGCTGTCGAGAAGCGAGTAGGCGTGGCCCGCCATGGAGATCGAAAAGCCCGCCTGGCGGAGGCACCGCAGGACCGCGTCGTGGTGGCGCAGGTTGGCCGGTCCAGGGTGGATTCGCGACTCCATCAGGGCGACCGCCCAGCGATGGCTGGCGAGTGCGTCCCGGGCAGAGATCGCCCGGCGCCGCATCGCCCGCTTCCAGTCGCCGTCCTCGCAGTCGAGCTCGATCTCGCCGAAGACGATGTCGACCAGGCCGTCGAGCACCTCGTCCTTGCCGGCGACGTGGTTGTAGAGGGACATGGCCTCCACGCCGAGCGCCTCGCCAAGACTGCGCATCGTGAGGCGGTCGAGGCCGTGCCGGTCGGCGATGGCCAGCGCGGCCGCCAGCACCCGCTGCCGGGTCAGGGGCTGTCGCTTCGTCGCCTTCGCCATGCTTGACAAACTTACACCGTACGTGGTTAACTTACGCCATAAGCTTACAACGTAAGTAGGAGGCGTTTGAGATGGCGACCGTGGAAATGGAGAGAGCAACGTTGATGAAGGCGGCGGTCCGCCGTGTGTACGGCGAGGCGGACGTCGTCCATGTCGAGCAGGTCGGCCGGCCTTCGATCGCGCGCAACGAAGTGCTGGTGAGGGTGCACGCCGCCGGAGTCGACCGCGGCGTGTGGCACCTGATGACCGGCCTGCCATACCTCTTTCGTACGGCGGGCATAGGTGTCCGCACCCCGAAGGACCCCTCGTTGGGAATGGACCTTGCCGGCGTCGTCGAGGCGGTCGGCGGGGACGTTACGAAGTTCCGGCCGGGCGACGAGGTCTTCGGCGTTGGAGCCGGATCGTTCGCCGAGTACGCCCGCGCCCGCGCGGACAGGCTCGCGATCAAGCCCGCCAACCTGACCTTCGAGGAGGCCGCGGCCGTCGCGGTCTCGGCTTCGACGGCGCTCCTCGCGGTGCGCGACCACGGTCACGTGCAGTCCGGCCAGGAGGTGCTCGTGATCGGCGCGTCGGGTGGTGTGGGCAGCTACGCGGTGCAGATCGCAAAGGCGTTCGGCGCACGCGTCACCGGCGTGTGCAGCCCGTCGAAGCTGGAGCTCGTGCGTTTGCTCGGCGCCGATGCGGTGATCGACTACACGCAGGCGGACTTCGCGGCCGGCGGCAAGCGCTACGACGTGGTGATCGACACCGGCGGGAGCTCGCCCCTGCCGCGCCTGCGCCAGGTGCTCGCCCCGCGCGGGACCCTGGTCATCGTCGGCGGCGAAGGCGGTGGGCGGTGGTTCGGTGGCATGGGCCGCCCGCTCCGGGCGATGGTGCTGTCGACGTTCGGTCCGCAGAAGATGGGCACGTTCATCGCCACGCAGAAGAGCGACGACCTGCACACGCTGAAGCTGCTCATCGAGTCCGGCAAGGTCAAGCCGGCGCTGGAGAGGACGTACGACCTGGCCGAGGCGGCCGACGCGATCCGCCATGTCGCCGAGGGCCATGCCAGGGGCAAGGTCGTGCTCAAGATCGTGGCTTGAGCCGGAGCTTCTTTCGGCGGCCCACAGAGCGCGTTAGTCGCGACTATCAACCCTTTCGGCGGCCCACAAGGCGCGTTAGTCGCGACTATCAAACCCTTTCGGCGCCCCACTAGGCGCGTTAGTCGCGACTATCAGAGCTTCTGGGCCGTCGTAAAGTCATCGCATGCAGCGCTATCAGGCGACCTGGAACGGGACCGTCATTGCCGACAGCGACGAGACTGTCGCCGTCGAAGGCAACCAGTACTTCCCGGTGGCGGACGTGCGGAGCGAGTTTCTGCGCGCGAGCGACACGCACACGACCTGCCACTGGAAAGGCGTCGCCAGCTACTACGACGTGGTCGTGGGCGACGATGTGAACAAGGACGCCGCCTGGTTCTATCCCGAGCCGAGCGAGGCCGCAGAGCGGGTGAGAGACCGGGTCGCGTTCTGGAGAGGCGTCAGGGTCCAGCCGATCGCGTAGTCGGTCAGGTTCGGCCGGCGCTCCAGCGCTCGGCTTCGGCCGTGAGCTCGCGGATCGCCGCGCCCTTCGCGTGCGTGTACGCGATCCGGTCGTCGCTCCAGCGAGAGACCGCCGCCTCCTTGGCCTCGGCGTAGCGTCGGCGGGCGTCGGCGTCGGCGCGCAGGTAGTCGCGAAACACAAGGTGCCGGCGCTCCCACTCGCCGCCCGCCTGACACACGTGGACGTGCACTTCTCGGGCGAGGCCCGCGAACGGTCGGAAGTAGCGATGCTCGCGGTCGCGGCTTCGCAGCTGCACGCCGAGCGCCTCGATGGCGGGCGCGTAGCTCGACTCGTCTTCGAGGTCTTCGACCCCGACCTGGATGTCGATCACCGGCTTGGCCGCGAGCCCGGGCACCGCGGTGGAGCCGACGTGTTCCACACTGCGCGGAGCTCCGGGCAGCGCCGCCAGGAGCTTGTGGCGCCACCTCTCGAACAGCGCCGGCCAAGCCGGGTCGTAGGGCACGAGCGAGATCGGCTCCGGCTCGCGCCCGCTCTCTTCTCGGAGCTCGAACGTCGGGTCGATCGCGCGCAGCGCGCGCCAGGCCAGCTCGAGGCGCTCCTCGACCGGCAGGTCCTCGGGTCGCGGCAGGCCGCGTGACGCGGCGACCAGCTCGTAGAGCGCGATCACGTCGACTTCGTCGCCGCGCTCCTCACGCATCCGGCGCCAGGTGTCGAACGGGCTCAGACCAGGAACCGGCCGTTCTCCATGATGTTGCGGCCGTCCACCGCCACGGTCGCATGGGAGGCCAGGGCGTCGACGTGGGACGGGCAGTCCCAGTCCGCGCCGGTTTCGAATCCGTATGGGTCGCCGAAGGCGATGTGCACGCCGGGGAACTTCTCGTCCTGCAAGAAGTTGCCGATGATCCGCCCCAGCCCGACGTTGGTGCCGACGGCGAACTCGCCGGCGCGGTTGGAGTTCGGATGCTGCGACAGGTAACCGCGGACCTCCGTCGCGAGCTCGGGGTTCGGCGATTCCACCGACACCACCCGACCGGAGCGGATCACCAGGCGCAGCGGAGGCGTCAGCACTCCGTACTTCTCCGTGAACCAGTCGCCCATCTCCTCCGCCGCGAGCTCGCCGTCGATCGAAGCCGGGCAGGTGAAGGTCTCGCCCTCAGGCAGGTTGCCCCAGTGGCCTTGCTCCCAGTAGCGGCCGTCCGACGGGATCCATCGCAGAGCGGGGGAGAAGGTCGCGACCAGGTCGGTGCCCAGCGACGTGTTGACGGTGATGCGCATCGCCTGGCGGACGATGTCGTACACCTTGCGGGTCACGCGGTACACCTCGTCGTAGTCCACGGCCATGCCGTCGGTCATCACGGCGTCGTTGATGCCGATCATGTGCCCGTGCCGGCAGCGCAGCTCGTCGGCGAGCAGGTCCAGCATGGGCTGCCGGAACGCAAGCTCACCCGGCATGCCGATGCCGATGTAGAAGGACGCGGTGGGCTTGAATCGGTGTAGCTCCTTGGCAAGGACGTGCGGGAACGAGGTGGCCGGCCGCTCGAGAACGTCCTCCATCGTCCAGGCGCGCACGGCTGCGCCGGTGGACAGCGCCTCCTCCTCGATCGCCGCGGCGATCTCGGCGCGCGGGCGGTCGCGGATGATGGCGACGCGGTCGCCCGCGCCGATGTTCAGGCAGGCGCGCACGGCGTTGCGCGCGCCCGGAGCGAATTCAGGCCGCACTTCGAACCCACATTGTCACAATGGTCGACATGGGCCGTCTCGAAGAGAGGGACCTGCGCAGCCTGGAGCGGCGAAGCATGTACTCCATCTTCGCGCCGCTCGACGGCGACGACGGTCTGTCTCGCGAGCTCGAGCTCGATGATGAGGCCAACCCAACCCAGGCGGGCAAGCT
>DATEGB010000122.1:0-23996 GCA_035280365.1 Candidatus Dormiibacterota bacterium
CGGCGCCGAGCACGAGGTCGCGGTTCGTCCTGCGCCGCGTCGCCCGCGGGCTCGGGCGCGAGGCCGATCGTTCCGGCTTCGGCGGCCGCGGGCGGGCAGCGAGTCCATAGATCAAAAGGCTGACCCCCGCCAGGGCCGCCAGCAGCGTCACGACCTCCGCCACCAGGCCTTCGCGCGTGTCGGCGACGCGCGTCACCGCGCCCGCGGCGAGAGCGACAAGCGCGACCCCGGCGACGAGCGCGATCCAGCGCAATCAGCTAGTCGAGGCCAGCAGATTGGCCCTCAGCCGGCGCATGCCGCGGAGCCAGCGGTCGTAATCGTCCGCCTTGCGCCGGAAGTATTCGGCGACCTCCGGGTGTGGAAGGATCAGGAAGCGCTCGGCGGCGACGCCTTCGACGACCGCCTGGGCCACCGCCTCTGGCTCCAGGGCGCCGGCGGTCAGGAAGTCCGTCCGCAGGTGCTCACGTCCGGCCGCGAGCATGTCCGTCTTCACGCCCTGCGGACAGAGGCAAGAGACGCGAATGCCCGCGTCGGCGTGCGCGATGGCGAGCCACTCGAAGAGCGACAGCGCGGCCGCCTTCGTGACTCCATACGGCGCGGCGAAGACGTGGTTCAGCAGCCCGGCCGCGGAGACGGTGCCGACCAGGTATCCCTCTTTGCGTGCGAGCATCCCCGGCAGCACGTGGCGCGCGACGTACACGTGGGACATCACGTTCACGCCCCAGATGCGCTGCCAATCGGAGTCAGATGCCTCGGGCCCTCCGGCGACTGCGATGCCGGCGTTGGAACAGAAGAAGTCGATGCGGCCATGCGCTTTCTCGACCTGATCGACCATGCGCGCGACGTCGTCATCGCTCGAGACGTCGCACCGAATCGGCGTGGCGTCGATCTCCCTGGCGACGCGAGCTGCGCCATCGCCGTCGATGTCGACCACCACGACCGCGCTCGGGCGCTCGGCGGCGAAACGCACAGCGAGCGCGCGACCGATGCCTCGCGCCGCTCCGGTGACCACGACGACCCGATCCTTCAGCTCCATCGCAATCTCACCGAATGAGTGTGCCTGAACAAATCCAAGCCCTCGACCCCGGGCGACCGGCACGGGATGGAGGGCCCGATTGCGCGGGGAAAAATTTTCCTGTGGAAAAGCTCAACGCGGTCCTTTCGAAGAGTCTCGATACCGCATAGAATCTCTCCCCATGGTCGGAGGGGGCCTTGACTACAGCGCGTCCTTTCAGCGCGCGATAGAGCTGATTGGAAAGCGCTGGACCGGTGCGGTTGTCAAAGCCCTGGTCCCCGCACCGGCTCGCTTCAACCAGCTGCTCGCGGGCATCCCGGGGATCAGCGACCGCGTGCTGACCGAGCGCCTGCGCGAGCTCGAGACGGAGGGCATCGTCGAACGGCTCGTCGATCCTGGACCGCCGGTGAGGGTGAGTTACCGGTTGACCGCGCGAGGGCGCGCGCTCGAGCCGGTCCTGACCGCGATCTCGGAATGGGCGGAGCACTGGCTCACGACTCCCGCGGCGGCGGTGGGCTAGGGCCCCCGGCCGCCAAATTCGCATACCCCTGGCCGGGCCCTCCCTTCCTCCACCGCTGCCGTCCCTCCCCCTCCGGCACACCTGGTGGCGAGCTTAGGATGCGCACGATTCCTCGACAACCCAGCCTGTTAAGGGAGCTGAAAGGGCATGGCGAACACGACTGATAGGCTTTACCGAATGCCGATTGGCGATTTCCTGCGCCGCCGGCCCGAGGCTCAGACCTGTCAGGCATGCGGTTCTCCTCTCCCGCACGGCGCGGTCTTCTGTCCATCGTGCGGAGTCAGGACCGACGACCCGCAGGCGGAGCCACTCCACATCGTCGATCGCACGACCGGACTCTTCAACGACCGTTTTGTGCGCCCCGTGCTCGAGGACGAGCTCGCGCGCGCGCACCGCTACCAGCGCAACCTCGGCGTGCTGCTGATCGAGGCCAACGGAGCGCTTCCTGCCGAAGAGGCACTGAAGACGATGGCCGCCGCGCTGGCCGGCACGGTGCGCGACGTCGACACCCCGGGCGTGCTCGGTCGCACGCCACCGCAGCTTCTCGCGATCCTTCCCGACACAGACGTCGCGGGCACGGCCCACGCCGCCAACCGCGTGCTCGCGGCCGTCAACGACGCGCTCAAGCCGCAGGGCGGGCAGGCCGCCGTGGGCCTCGTCTGCGTGCGCCCCGGCCAGCGCGTGCGCGCCGGCGCGGTCATCGAGAGTGCGAGCCGCTCGTTGCGCTCCGGCCGTCCCGAGATGATGGGCAAGCCCGCCTGAGCTTCGAGCTCTACCTCGCCCGCCATGGCGAGACCGAATGGAGTCTCTCAGGGCGGCACACAGGAGTCACCGACCTCCCGCTGACCGCGCGCGGCGAGGAGAAGGCGCGCGCGCTCGGCCGCCGGCTCGAGGGCATGCCCTTCGAGCACGTTTACTCGAGTCCGCTGCGTCGCGCGCTGCGCACGGCCGAGCTCGCCGGCTTTCTCAACCCTGAGGTCACCGACCTTCTGCGCGAGGTGAACTACGGCCGCTACGAAGGCCTCACCACGGAGCAGATCCACGAGTCCGACCCCGATTGGGAGCTGTTCGCGGACGGCTGTCCCGGCGGCGAGTCGCCGGACCAGATCTACGCCCGGGCGTGCGCCTTCGTCGACCTTGCGACGTCGCGTCAGGCCGAGGGTGCCGCGCTCGCCTTTGGCCACGGCCACATCCTCCGCGCGATCGCGGTCGCTTTCATCGCGGCGGACTTGAGCGTTGCCGCGTGCCTGCAGCTCGACGTCGCGACCCTAAGCCTGCTCCGCGTCACCGACCGCGGCAACGTGATCGGGCTCTGGAATGGGCCGTGAGCTCGTCTATGGGTGGCGGCGGAGCGACCACGTCCGGCTGCGCACGCCGGGCAGGCCCGCGAACACGAGGTACGCGGACGTGGGCTCGCCGGCGCGGTACATGTGCCGCTCGCCGGGATTGATCAGCAGCATCTCTCCCGCGCTCACCACGCCGCTGTTCTCGCCATCGTCGAACTCGAGCCTGCCGCCGGTGACGATCAGGGCGACCGGGATCGCGTTGCGGTGCTTAGGCACGTGCTGGCCCGCCTCGAGCCGCAGGCCGACGACACGCATCGAGCCGCAGTCGGCAATCTGCTCGAACCCGAACGGGCGTGGCTGCTCGCCGGACGGACCGGACACATGAACATCATCCACGCCACAGGGGTCGAAGGTGCGCGACAGGCACGCGGCATTGTCGTCGTGATCGACGTCCTCCGCGCGTTCACCGTGAGCGCGTACGCGCTGGCCGGCGGGGCGCGCGAGTGCCGCCTCGTCAGGACCGTTGCCGAAGCCAGGGAGCTGGCGGCCCGCACCGAGCGAGCCGTGATCTGCGCCGAGGAGGATGCCCTGCCGGTCGAGGGCATCCCGATCAGCAACTCGCCGACCCTGATCCGCGCGACCGACCTTGGGGACCACGTGCTCATCCAGCGTTCGACCGCCGGCACCCAGGTTGCGGCGGCCACCAGTGGCGATGACATCTTCGCCTCGAGTCTGGTGGTCGCCCACTCGACGGTTCAAGCCTGCCTGTTAAGAAAACCCGCCACGGTCACTCTCGTCGCCTCGGCTGACCATCCCGAGGACCACGCGTGCGCCCGTTACATGGAGGGTTTGCTCGCAGGACGTCGGCCGGACCTCGACGCGCTGCTGGCGCCGCTCCGGGAGTCCGATCGCTACAGGCGTGCCATGAGCGGCGAGTGGCCTGGTTTTCCGCGCACCGACCTCGAGCTCTCGCTCGCGCCCGATCGCTTCGACTTCGCGATGCCGGTCACTAGACACACCGGTTACCTGCGGCTCACCGCAAGCTTCCCCTCCGCCTGAGCGTTAACCCGAGTGAAGGCTCGGGATGGGCGCTCGTCTCGCCGGCGCGGCGGTCCTGTTGTTGCTTCTCGCCTCGTGCCAGGCGATGTGCGGTCCGGTGCCGGCCGCTTCGGTCCAGCGCGAGCAGCCGATCAATTGCGTCGACGTCAAAGCGCCGCATCATGCATACGTCGTGGTGCAGCACGCGTCCGGCGCGTGGATGGAGCGCTGCGTCGGTTTCGCGCCCGGCTTGATCGACGTCCCCACGCTGATGGAGCGCGCCGGCGTCCAGTACATCGCCAACGAATCGGCTGTGCGCGTGGTCGATGGTGAGCCGGCAACCCAGTCGGACGGCACGATGCGATGGGCCATGTTCGTGGCCATTTCAAATCGCTGGTCGATCACGTACTCCGCCTTCACGACGGTGCAGGTGGCCGACACGCAGGCGGTCGGATGGCGCTACGTCCGGGCCGCAGATAACGCGCCGGCGCCGCCGCCACTACCGCATCGCGTCGGCGGCTAACATTCGCTCCAGGGCACCAAGGGAATCCGGACCGAAACCGGAGCTGTCGCGCAACTGTGAGCGAGGAGCCTGCGTCCCAGACGAGCCACTGAGGTAGAGCGCCTCGGGAAGGCGGGAAGTGGGCGGCGATCCGCGAGCCAGGAGACCTGAGCGCCCCAACGGCACACCCCGTCCGCGCGCAACGGCACGGAAAGCTCCTGGCGGTCGGCTTTCAGCGGCGCGTACGAGGAAAGGGCGGACCGCCCGGAGGACAACAGAGTGCGCAAGCACCCCATCGCGGCCAGCGCGACACTGGCCCTGCTCATCGGCGCCGTCGCCGCGTGCGGAGGATCGCCTTCGGCGAGCGCATCCCCCGCGAGCACGTGCGTCAACGCCTCGGCGCCGCACCACGCGTACATCGTGGTCCAGCACGGCGCCGGAGCGCGGCTCCAGAAGTGCGTCGGCTTCAGCGGCGACACGATCGACGGCAAGACCCTGATGGACCAGTCGAGGATCGAGTTCCAGTCGATGACCTTCACCTTTGGTGAGGCGATCTGCCAGATCGACAACGAGCCCGCGCAGTTCACGAAGTGCTTCGCCGACAACGGGCCCAACTGGTCGCTCTTCATCGACACCGGCGGCGCATGGACTGTCGCCCAGACCGGCTACACCCAGGTCACCCTCCACGACAGAGAGGCGCTTGGCTGGCTCTACACCGCCGACCAGTCGGCTTCGCCTCCACCGCTGCCCAAGGAGTAACGCGCCGGTTGAACGCGAGGGCCGTCGCCGCGTGGTCGGGAGCGTGCCTTGTGATCGTGCTCACGACCTCCAACCCGGCGTACAAGGCGGCGGTCCTCTGCGCGGCGTTCACCGTGCTGGCGGCAACCGCGGGCCTGCGGCGTATGCGCCGCCTGCTGCTCAGCGTCGCACTCGTCGGCTTTTTCGACGTGCTGCTCAACTTCATGTCTGCACACCTCGGGCTCACGGTCCTCTTCACGGTTCCGTACGCCGTTCCAGCATTCGGCGGCACATACACCGTCGAGGGCCTCGCGTTCGGTGTGTCGGGCGCGCTGACCATCGCCGCCGCGCTGCTCGCCGCCGCCCCGTTCTCGCTCCTCCTCGCGCCACACGACGTGATGGACGCGCTGCCTCGCGTGCTCGCGAGCACGGGGACGGCCATCGCGGCGTCGCTCAACCTCGTGCCGTCGATCGCGCGGTCGTTCACCGACGTCGCCGAGGCGCAGCGCATGCGCGGCTGGCGGCCGCGCGGGCCCGGTTCGTGGGCGGAGGTGCTCGTCCCCGTCGTGCTCACGGGCGCCGAGGGGTCGATCCAGCTCGCGGAGTCCATGGAGGCGCGCGGCTTCGGGTCGGGGCCTCGGACCGCGTATCAGCGGCCGCGGCTGGGTCGCAGCGGCAGGTTCGTCATTGCCGGCGCCGCGGTCGCCGTGGCGGGTTTCCTCGCCTCGCGGGCTGCCGGTTGGGCCGTCGACTGGTACGCGTATCCGGCTCTCCAGGCACCCGCGATCGACCCTCGACCGCTGGTGGCGTGCCTCTTCCTTTTCGCCCCGGTGATGGCGTGGCGGCGGCGCGGCTGACCGACCTCACCTACGCGTACACGCGCAGCGACACCCCAGCGCTCGACCGTGTGTCGCTCGAGGTCGGCGACGGGCTCACGCTCGTGGTCGGGCCTTCGGGCGGAGGCAAGTCGACTCTGCTGCGGGTCCTCAACGGCCTCGTGCCGCACTTTCACGGCGGGCGCATCAGTGGCGCCGCCACGTCGGCGGGCGTGGACGTTATCACCACCCCCACCCGCCTCCTCGCCCGCAAAGTCGGCTTCGTGTTCCAGGACCCCGAGCTGCAGGCGGTCTACGACACGGTCGAGCGCGAGGTGGCCTTCGGGCTGGAGAACATCGGGGTGCCGACGACGGCAATGGCGGCGCGCATCGACGAGGCGCTGACAGAGGCAGGCGCGACTCATCTGCGCGGCCGGCGGCTCAGCACCCTCAGCGGCGGCGAGCGCCAGCGCGTCGCCCTGGCTTCGGTGCTGGCCATGCATCCGCAGACCGTCGTCCTGGACGAGCCCACCTCGCAGCTCGACCCCGAAGGCGCGGCGCGCGTCCTCGAGGCCACCGTGCGGCTGAAGGAGTTGGGCCGGGCCGTGGTGATTTCCGAGCACCGCTTCGACGCGCTGCGCGACGAGGCCGACCAGGTCATCGCGGTCGACGGAGGACGCGCCACCGCCGGCGACGTGCCGGAAGAGCAGTCGCCGGTCACGACACGGCGAGGCGCGCCTGGTGACGAGGTGTGGTCGCTCCGCGACGTGACCGCCGGATTCCGGGACCACCCCGTGCTCGATCACGTCGACCTCGTGGGCCGGCAGGGCGAGGTCGTCGCGCTCGTGGGGCCGAACGGCGCAGGCAAGACGACGCTTCTGCGCACCATCACCGGCGCCCTGCCCCCCCTCGCCGGCACAGTCGAGCGCTGTCCCGGCCGGGTCGCCTACCTTCCCCAGAACCCCGCCGCGTTGCTCCACCAGCCGACGGTCCGGGCGGAGGTCGAGCTCACGCTTCGGCGCTCGCCGAACGGATGGCACGCAACGCCGGTCCTCGAAGAGTTCGGCCTGCTGCACGTCGCCGGCCGCTACCCACGCGACCTCTCCTCAGGCGAGCGCCAGCGCGCCGCATTGGCCGCGGTGCTCGCCGGCCATCCCGTGTGCGTCCTTCTGGATGAGCCCACCCGAGGCATGGACGCGCGCGCGCGGGGCGCGCTCGTCACCGTCGTCACCCGGCTGCGCGATGAGGGCGCGTCCGTGGTCCTGGCGACGCACGACATGATGCTTCGCGACGCGGTCGCGGACCGCGTGGTCGCCCTGTGAGAAAGGAGCTGCCCGTCGGTCTGGTCTCGCTCGCCGGCCTGGCCCTTTTCGCCTGGCCGTTCCTGGTCAGCGGCCTGCCGGACAACACCCCCGCGTGGGCCTTGATGCTCGCGTGCGTCGGTGCACTCTTCGTCGTCGAGGCGGGCACGCGACAGCTGGATTCGCGCGCGATCGCGCTCCTCGCGGCGATCGCAGCCATCGACGCCGCGCTCCGTCTCGCGGTCATCGTCGGCATCGGAGGCTTCAGCCCGATCTTCTTTCTCGTCCTGTGCGCGGGCTACGTGTTCGGGCCGTCGTTCGGCTTCATGGCCGGAGCGCTGTCGATAATCGTCTCCGCGCTGCTCGGCGGCGGTGTCGGGCCGTGGGTGCCGTACCAGGTGTTCGCCGTGGGCTGGGTCGGCGTTGCGGCCGGGATGGTGGGGTGGTGGCGCGGCGAGTCGCCGTCGATGCGCGACGTCGCGGTCCTCGCCGGCACAGGCCTGGTCATGGGCTACGTTTTCGGCGCGCTGATGGACGTCACCGACTGGGTCCCGGTCTTTCGCGGCAACCCGACGCTGGGCTGGTCGACTGGCATGGCGCCGGAGGTCGCGCTCCTCCACTTCGCGCGCTTCTACGCGCTGACGTCGTTCGGCTACGACACTTTCCGCGCCGCCGGCAACGCGGTGATGGTCGCGGCCCTGGGCGCTCCGGTGCTGGCCGCGCTGACGCGTTTTCGCTCCCGGCTCACCTTCGAGGTGGTCAGGATGTGAACTCCCGGTCAGTCGCGCCTATCTGCATTTCCCGGGACCCAAATGCGCGGATAGTCGCGACTATCCGGGGGTAGCGTTCGGAAAGCGCACCCGTAAGACGCCCGGAGGAGTCATCCCACCTTGGCGGCGAGGTCGCCGAATGCCGCGCCCAGTACGCGGTTGAAGGCGGGGTAGGGGTGAATGACGTCGGCGAGGGTGCGCACCGGCGTGGCCGCCTTGATCGCGAGCACCAGCTCGCCGAGCACCTCGCCCGCGCGCGGCGTCACCAGCGACGCCCCGACCAGCGACCCGTTCGCTCGGTCCGCCACCAGCTTCAGCGCCCCGCCGTGGAAGTCGTGGATGTAGCCACGGGCCGCCTCTCCCGGGTCGCTGGTGACGACCACGACGTCGAGGCCGCGCTCCCGGGCCGCCTGCTCTGACAGCCCGACCGACGCCACCTCGGGGTCGGTGTAGGTCACGCGCGGGACGGCGAGGTGGTCCGCTCGTGCGTCCTCGCCGCGCAGGCGCCGGGCCACGATCTGGCCGTGGTAGTACGCCAGGTGCGTGAAGCCGGCGATGCCCGTGATGTCGCCCGCGCCGTAGATGCCGTCGCGCGCCATCAGCGTCGAGGGGTCGACCTTGAGCCAGCCCTTTTCCGTCTGCGCCAGGCCGGCGGGTTTCCATGCCTCGAAGTTCGGCCGGCGGCCGGTGGCCACCAGCAGACGGTCTCCCGAGACGATGGCGCCCGAATTCAGGTGCAGGACGACGTCCGCCGCCTGCATCTCCACGGCGACGACCGAATCGCCGACGAGCACCTCGATGCCGTCCTCCTTGAGGTGCGGCAACAGCGCGGCTCCTGCCTCGGGCTCCTCGATGCCGAGGAACCGCGGCGCGGCCTCGACGATGGTCACCTGCGACCCGACGCGGGCGAATGCCTGCGCCAGCTCGACGCCGACGGCGCCGCCGCCTATGACGACCAGGCGCCGAGGCAGCTCGCGCGGCACCGCCGCCTGGCGGTTCGTCCAGTACTGCACCTTGCTCAGGCCTTCGATCGGCGGGATCGCCGCCGTGCCGCCGTTGGCGATCACGACCGCCTTGCGGGCCACGAGCTGCTCGCCGCCGACCTCCACCGTGCGCAGGTCCACCATCGTGCCCGCGCCGCGGAACAGCCGGGCGCCGGTGGCCTGCAGGACGGCGGCGGGCCTGGTGTCGTCGAGGTCGCGGGCCATCCACAGCACGCGCTTGGAGACCTTCGCGAAGTCGACGTCCCACTCGACGCGTGAGGCCGCAATATTGCGCGCGCGCCCGGCCTCTTCGAGCGTCTCGCCCGACCGCAGGAACGTCTTGGAAGGCACGCAGCCCCAATACGGGCACTCGCCGCCGACGAGCTCGCGCTCGACGACGGCCAGCGAAAGGCCGCTGCCTTCGAGCCCGTGCGCGAGCGCCTCGCCGGCGACGCCGCCACCGAGGCACACGACGTCAAACTCCTGCGGCAACGCTCTCTCCTCCTTCCACGCCGGAACGGCGCAGCGACTCGAGCCAGGTGAGCCGGCCGCGACCCAGGAACTGGACGACGTATTCGCTTGCGGGCTGCTTGAGGATGCGCTCCGGCGTGTCGTACTGGGCGATGCGCGCGTGCATCTGCAGGATGCAGAGCCGGTCGCCGACGAGGACGGCCTCTTCAATGTCGTGGGTAACGAAGACGACAGTCTTGCGCATGCGTCGCTGGATGCCGACGAACTCCTGCTGCAACCGCTCGCGCGTGATCCGGTCGACCGCGCCGAAAGGCTCGTCCATGAGCAGGATCGGCGGGTCCGCGGCGAGGGCGCGCGCGAAGCCGACGCGCTGTCGCTGGCCGCCGGACAGCTGGTGGGGATAGCGGTCGCGGTACTCCTCCGGCTCGAGGCCGACGAGGGCGAGCAGCTCATCGACGCGCGCGGCGATGCGGCGGCTGTCCCACTTCCACAGCCGTGGCACGGTGCCGACGTTGGCGCCGACGGTCATGTGTGGGAACAGGCCCGTGGACTGGATGACGTAGCCCATCTTCAACCGCAGCGCGGCGGGGTCGACGCCCCGCGTGTCGACGTCGTCGACAAGGATGCGTCCGCTGTCGGGGTCGATCAGACGGTTGATCATGCGCAGCGTCGTCGTCTTGCCGCAGCCCGACGGACCGATGAGGACGCACGTCTCGCCGTCGCGTATCTCCAGGGTGAGGTCGCGCACGGCGTTCGAGCCGCCGGCGAACTCTTTGCTCACGTTCTCCAGGCAGATCACGGCACCGTTTACCGTATCGGAATGGCTGCGGCGCTATTCCTCGACGCCGAGCCGTGGGTGGACTGGAGCTGGGTCTCGACCCACGTGCCCACAGTGCTCGGCGACCTCGGCCAGCACGTCGAGCTCACGGTCATCTCGCTCGCCGCGGGGGTCGTGATCGCCTTGCCGCTGGGAGTAGCGGCTTACCGGTGGACCGGGCTGCGCCTACCGACGCTCGGCCTCTTCGGCGCCTTCTACACGATTCCCTCGATCGCTCTTTTCGCCCTGCTGATCCCGTACACCGGCCTGACGACGGCGACGGCGCTGATCCCGCTGATCGGCTACAACGTCCTGATCCTCGTCCGCAACGTGATCGTCGGCCTGGACGAGGTGCCCAGGGACGTGCTCGACGCGGCGGATGGAATGGGCTACAGGCCGCTGGCGCGACTCCTCCAGGTCGAGCTGCCCCTGGCGCTGCCGGCGATCCTCGCCGGTGTGCGGGTGGCCACGGTGTCCACGATCGGCATCGTCACCATCACCGCCGTCATCGGCTTCGGCGGGTTGGGCGCTCTGATTCTGCAGGGCTTGATCGAGAGCTTTCACACGCCGCTCGTCGTCGGGGCCCTCATGGGCGTCCTGGTCGCGAACTTCGCCGACGTCGGACTTGCCGCCGGACAGCGGTGGTTGCTTCCGTGGGCGCGCTCGGAATGAGCTTTCTGGAGCAGGTCTGGAGATGGTTCGGCGATGCTCAGCACTGGCAGGGCACTGATGGAGTCCCGACAAGGCTCGCCGAGCATCTCCACCTGTCCGCGGAGTCGGTATTCATCGGCGCGCTCATCGCCTTGCCGATTGGGATCGCCCTGGGCCACTACGGTCGATTCGGCAACCTCGCGATCAACGTCTCCAACACGGGTCGGGCGGTGCCCTCGTTCGGCCTGCTGGTGATCGCGTTCCAGGTCTTTGGGCTCGGCGACGGGCCGATCATCATCGCGCTGACGGCGCTGGCCATCCCGCCCATGGTGACCAACAGCTACGTCGCGCTGCGGGAGGTCGACCCGGACGTCAAGGAGGCCGCACGCGGGATGGGCTACCGGGAGCTTGCCCAGCTGCTGCGCGTCGAGCTGCCCCTGTCCGTGCCCCTCATCATGGCTGGGATCCGAACGTCGGCGGTGCAGGTGGTCGCGACCGCCACCCTGGCGGCCCTCATCGCCGGCGGAGGCTTTGGCCGCTACATCGTCGACGGGCTGGCGACCCAGGACTACACGAAGCTGTTCGCGGGCGCCGTCCTCGTCGCCCTGCTCGCCCTGGCCACCGAGCTTTCGCTTTCGGCCGCCGAACGGGCACTGGTGCCGCGTGGGATTCGCCTGCAGAGGGCCCCGACGAAGCGCCGGGCGACCGCGTTCAAGACCGCCTAGATGGAAGAATCAAGGTGGCGCGGGGGTTGGATCGGGAGTCCCGTCCGCCCAAGGGAGGAAACTCGAATGAAGCGCATCCACGCCTCGAGGTGGCTGCTGGCCGGCATCGCGGCCCTGGCCCTCGTGGCCGCCGCCTGTGGCAGCACCGGTCCGTCTACCTCGAGCAACAAGGGCAACATCACCGTCGCCGGGTTCAACTTCGCGGAGAGCAGCATCCTGGCCGAGCTCTACGCCCAGGCCCTGGAGCACGACGGCTACACCGTCACGCGCAAGCTGCGTCTCGGCACCCGTGAGGTCGTCGGCCCGGCGATCAAGAGCGGCCAGATCGACCTCTACCCCGGCTACGCGGCGACCGACCTCGAGTTCTACAACAGCGGGGCCGGCGAGGCAAGCGGCGACGTCAACGCGACGGTGCAGAAGCTGAACATCCGCCTGCAGTCGCTTGGCATCGAGGCGCTGAACCCGTCGGCCGCGGTCGACCAGAACGCCTTCGCCGTCACCAAGGCCACGGCGCAGAAGTACAACCTCACCAAGCTCTCCGACCTCGCGGCGGTCGGCAACCAGCTCGTCCTCGGCGCCGGTCCCGAGTGCCCGACGCGGCCGTTCTGCCTGCCGGGCCTGGAGAAGACGTACGGCATCCACTTCAAGGACTTCAAGGCGCTGGACACCGACGGGCCCGCCACGCGGGCGGCGTTCGCCAACGGGACCATCCAGGTGGGTCTCGTCTTCAGCAGCGACTCCGACCTGAACAAGCTCGGGCTCGTCGTGCTGCAAGACGACAAGCACCTCGAGAACGCCGACAACGTGGTGCCGATCATCCGCACCAAGGTCGCCACCGACGAGGTGAAGAGCGTCCTGAACAAGATCAGCGCCGCGCTGGACACCAAGACGTTGGTCACGCTCAACGGCCAGGTGGAGCTGAACCACCAGGACGCGGACGCTGTGGCGCGCGCCTTCCTGCAGCAGCACAACTACTTCGCCTAAGCGAGCCGGTTGATCCACTCCAGCGTCGAGTATTTCGACGCCACGAGGTGGCGCGCCCGCGCCACCTCGCGCTGGGTGGGCACGGTCACGGACGAGTCGAACTCGCGCATGAAGTGCGTCTGAAGCCGGGCTGACACTTCGGCGCACGAGAGCTCGGTGAACCAGGACAGGGGCGAGACCGCCTTCTCGGCGCTGCGGACTCCGCGTTCGCGCACGCTCGCGCGGCCGATGCGGATGAGGTGTGGCAAGAGGTCGACGTCCATCGCGTGGGCGATGGTCGTGTGGTGCAGGACGTGGCCTCGTCGCCGCGCTTGCGCGGCGCCCGCGATCTTGCCGCGTGGCGAGATGATGTCGTTGATCTCGCGGTACGACGCGGGCACGCCCATCTCGTTGAAGGTCGCCACAGCCCACGCGTCCAACAACGCGTAGGACTTGCGGAAGCTGACGCCGGAGACCATCGACTCGGGCAGGTAGAGCGAGTACGTGATGGTGCGGTCCGGCTCGCACAGCATCGTCCCGCCCCCGCTCATGCGCCGAGTCACGGCGAAGCCGTAGCGGTGCGCGGCGTGGAGGTCGACCTCGTTGGAGACCGACTGGTGCGAGCCGATCACGAGCGCGCGCTCACTCCACGACCACAGGCGCATCGTCGGACCGCGCTCGCCGGCGATGACCGCCTCGAGCAGCGCCTCGTCCAGCGCCATGTGCATGTGCGCGGGGCAGCTTTCGGCGGGGATCACGCTCCAAGTCGCTTCATGCAGAGGGTCCTCAGGCATGGCTCTGCCAGTATTCCTGAAAGGCCATGAAGGACCGGCGCACGTTGTGGACGCTCTACGGCGTCAACTTCCTGAACGCCGCGGGGATGTGGTTCTTCCTGCCGCTGCTGCCGATCTTCCTCGGCCGCAAGGGCGGCTCGGCCGCGCTCGTGGGTGTCGTCTTCGCGGCCGGCCTGGTGGCGAACGCGGTCGTGCGCTACCCGGCGGGCTGGGTCGCGGACCGGGTCGGCACCCGGGCCGTGCTGGTGGCGGCCACCCTGGCATCGGCCGGGCTGTTTCTGGCGTACCTGCTGCCGCTGCCCCTCGGGGCCTTCATATTGATTCGATTCCTGCACGGCGCGGCGCAGGGTGCGTACTGGCCCGCGGCCAACGGGCTCATCGCCGAGCAGACTGAGCCCGGGGAGCGCGGCCGCGCCTTCGGCCACATGCAGGCGACCAACATGGCCGGCATGCTGGTCGGCCCCGCGATAGGCGGCTTCGTCGCGCTGGTCGACATCAGGGTCTCGTTCACCATCGCCGCTGCGCTCCAGGCGGTTGCGGTGCTCGCGCTCATCACATTGCCCAACGTCCGCGCCCACGCGACCGTCGAGGTCCCGGCCAGGGCGATGCACATCGCGCGCCGGCTGCTGCCGCTCCTGCTCCTCGGCGCGGGAACGTCGTACATGATCGGCGCGTTCGACACGATCTGGTCCCTGTACCTGACGTCACGCGGCGCGAGCACGTTCGCGGTCGGCCTGTCATTCGTCACCTTCGCGCTGCCGGCGATGCTGCTCAGCGGCCTGGCGGGCTCGCTGGGCGACCGCTTCGGCCCGCGGCGCTTCATCGTCGGGGCGCTCTTCTGCACCGCTCTCTTCGCCGGGCTGTATCCGTTCGTCTCCTCGGTGCCATGGCTCATCGGCCTCGGCCTGGTCGAAGGCGCGTTCACGATTTCTGGCCTGCCCGCGACGATGGCCGAGGTGAGCCGCCTGGCCGAGCAGGGCCAGTACTCACGCACGCAGGCCGTGTTCCAGACCGTGCAGACCGCCGTCCAGATCGCCGGGGCGCTGGTCGGAGGTGCGCTGTTCACGGCTGGCCCGGTGTACGCGTTCCTGTCCATCACCGCTGTGTGCGTCGCGGGCGCGCTGACCGCGTTCGCCCCCCACCCGCTCACCAGGAGGGCTGTCCATGAGACCCCCTAGCCCGATCGTCATCGTCCCGCTTCGCACCGCGGCCGCGGCGCCGGTCGCCGCGCCGCGCCTCAGCTACCGCGGCGGTCCGCTGCTCACGGCTCCGGAGGCGTTTCTGCTTTTCTGGGGCGACCCGTGGAGGGACGAGCCGCAGGCGACCTACATGGCTCGTCTCAACGATTTCTTCGAGTACGTGGTCGCCAGCCCGCTGATCGATCAGCTTGGCGAGTACAACGTGCAGGACTACACGATCGGCCACGGCAAACGCGTGGGCGCGATCGCCCTGACGACCGCCGCCCCCGCGTCGGTGTCCGACGGGGACGTACGGGCGATGATCAAGGACCAGATCGCCTCCAACCCGGCGGTGGCACAGCCAACACCGAACACGTTGTACTTCGTCTTCCTCCCACCCGGAGTGACCTCCGAGCTCGATGGCGGGTCTTCGTGCGTGAACCACTGCGGCTACCACAACAACGACGGCGGGCTGTATTACGCGGTCTTGCCTTTTCCGGACTGCGATGGATGCATCGGCGGCCTGGCGCCCTTCGACGCGCTGACGACCACGTCCTCTCACGAGCTCTGCGAAGCCATCACCGACCCGGTGCCCGCTGGTGGTTGGTACGACGACTCCAACGGCGAGATCGGCGACATATGCGCGTGGCAGACCAAACAGCTTGGCGGCTACACGGTGCAGCTCGAGTGGTCGAACGCGCAGGGCATGTGCGTGTGAACCCGGTCAAGCACGTCGTCATAGTCGTCAAGGAGAACCACGGCTTCGACAACTACTTCGGCAGTTTCCCGGACGCCGATGGCGTGGCCCTGCCGCCGAGCCCGAATCCCCCGCCCAGGGACCCCGACCATCGCCATGCGGCCTGGCTCGCGCGCGACCAGGACGCGCCGCGCGTCGCCTTCCCGCAACAGGACATCCCGCACTACTGGAGCTACGCGAAGCAGTTCACGCTGTGTGACAACTACTTCACCGACGTGGCCGGGCCGTCGACGCCCAACCACCTGATGCTGATCATGGCCGACTCACCCCTGGTCGACAACCCCCCGACCAACTACCGCAAGCACCCAGGACCGCCCGTCTACGACCAGCCCTCGCTGCCTGCACAGCTCGATGCGGCCGGGTTGAGTTGGGGCAACTACAACGGCTACGCCTTTGAGTTCATCAAGTACACGGCGGGCAAGCGGCGGCCGTGGCAGCAGTTCGCGTCCGATGCCGCTGCCGGCAAGCTTCCCTCGGTGTCGTGGCTCTACTCCGACGAGGCGCTGAGCGAGCACCCCGCCGACACTCCCCAGCAGCGCGCCGAGCACGCGGGCGACGTCAGCCGGGGCAGCCAGTGGACGGCGGCGCAGGTGCAGGCGATCTCGGCCGCGGGGCGGTGGCCGGAAGTGGCGGTCTTCATCACGTGGGACGACTGGGGCGGCTGGTGGGACCACGTCACGCCGCCCCAGGTCGAGAAGTGGACCGACGGCACGCAGTTCCGCTACGGAGGCCGGGTCCCCTGCCTGGTGCTGAGCCCCTACGCGAAGGCGGGGTACGTGTCGAAGGCGCCGCATTCGCACGTCAGCCTGCTGCGGTTCTGCGAGGACAACTTCGGCCTTGAGCCGCTCAACGACCGCACGCGCTCAGCCGACGGCATGCGGGACTGTTTCGACTTCGCGCAACCGCCGCTGCCGGCGCCTCAGTAACCCACGCCGGCCAGCGACCGCCAGCCGTACGACACCTCGTGGAGCAGCGCCGAGCCGATGGTGATCGGCTGCGTGCGCACATACACGCCGCCCAGTCGTTCGTAAAACCCGCGTGCGCTGGTGTTGTCGCGCAGCACCCACACGATCATGTCCTCGAGGCCGAGCTCGCGCAGGCCGCCGACCACCGCCTCGACCAGTCGGCGACCATGGCCGCGGCCCTGGGACTCGCGCAGGACGTAGATCGCGTACAGCTCGCCCGAGTAGCCGTCCTCGCCGGCGCGCTCTCGTCCGCCCGAGGCAAAGCCGACGACCTCGGCGCCGCCGGACGCCACGTAGACCCGGCTCGAACCTTCGGCCAGGATGCGGCTCCAGCGCTCCTCGTAGGTCGCCTCGTCGAGCGAATCCAGGAAGTCGTCCCCGAGGAGTCCGCGGTAGGCCGTCCGCCACGTGGCGACATGGACCCGCGCGATCGCGGCGGCGTCCGCGACCTGCGCCGGCCTGACGTCCATGAGGGGTGCGGGGCCGACCATCGCGATTCACAATCTATCGCGCCGTGGACAGGCGAGCCCGACGCGCGGTTCCGCTCCTCGCGGCTGCGCTCACGGCGCTGGTCGTGGCGAGCGTTCTCTTTCTGCGTTCCGAGCTGCGGCCGCCCGCCGCCGGCGCCACGCCGAGCCCCACCCCGATCCCTCGCCTCGTGGGCACGTACACGCCGACCTTTGACTTTCTGGACGAGGCGCACGGCTGGGCCGTGGTGCTGGACTGGCACGGCCCCGAGCAGCGTTTCTGGATCTTCGCCACGACGGACGGCGCCGTGCACTGGAGGCGCCTGTTCACCGGCGATGGCGGCGGCGGCCGGACCTACATCCACTTCTTCGATTTGCGACATGGGTTCGCATACGCGGGGAAGCTCTACAGGACCACTGATGCGGGAGCGACCTGGCTTGCCGTGCAGACGCCAAGCGACGGCCCCTACTTCACTTTCGCGACCGCGACCCGGGGCTGGTTCATGCCGGCCGTGGGTGCGGTGCCACCGCACCTCTACACGACGGCCGACGGAGGTGTTACCTGGAGCGCAGTGCCGGCGCCGCCGCCGCCGGGGACGTCCGCTGAGCTTGCGTTCCGCGCCGACGGCGAGGGCTGGCTTGGCGCCGGGCTCGAATCACCACGGGTGTACCTGACCAAGGACGGAGGGTTGAGCTGGCGCGCCATCGCCCTGCCCGCGCCAGAGGCCGGATTCTCGATCTACATCACGAGCGTTCGCCTGCTCCCGGGCCATGCGGTGCTCGCGCTCGTGGGCTCGCCGGCGGGCTTTCTCGGCGGCTACTGGTCTGACGACCTCGGCGCGAACTGGGTCCAGATCAATCCCCTGCCACAGCCCGAATGGCTTGCCGACGCATCGTTTGTCGACGACTACCGCTGGTGGGTCGCGCGTTACGGCTTCCTCTACAAGACTTCGACCGCGGGCGTCGACTGGGAGCGCGTGCCGGTGCAACCGCTGCCTGGTGGCTGGAACATCCAGCCCGTCCACGTGATCGATGCGAACCACGGCTGGTGGACGATGATCGAAACGACCGACTCGCGCGACTCGGCGCTGATGATGACCTCAGACGGCGGTGCAAACTGGCGAGCGGTCGCGATGCCCACTCCTGGCTAAAGCCGCCAGGCGGCCCTCAACGTAATTCCCGGCCACTGCGCCCCAGCCGGGGCTAAGCTGGCCGGAGCCGGGCATGCAGGCTGCCGAGCTCGAAAGCGACTTCGACGCCGCGATCCCGCGCGCCCGCGCTGGCCGGGCGATAGCGCTGGGCGCCGCCTCGGTCGTCGCCATCGCCGTCGTGGGCGCCGCCTACGTCCATCCCGACCTCGGCCCGGCGCAGCGCCCCGCGGCCGCCGTCGCCGGTCTCTCCACCGACTACAAAGTCAACGCGATCAACTTCGTGAACCCCGAAGACGGCTGGCTGCTCGTCGAGTTCCCATCCGGCGACTACGCGGTCGTCCACACCGCCGACGGCGGCCGCAGCTGGACGCGCCAGCTCGTCGCTCCCAGCGACGGCCACGCCAAGTTCATGAAGTTCTTCGACGCCTCGGTCGGCGTCGTCGCCCTGATCGGCACCCAGCCGGTTCTGCTGCGGACGGGCGACGGCGGCCAGACCTGGGTCTCCCGGCCGGCGCTGAAGCTGCGGGCGACGGTGCTTTCATGGACCTTTGTCGACTCCGACCACGGGTGGATGCTCGCCGTACCGCAGGTCTCGACGGAGTTGCCGCCCGCGCGGCTGTACCGCACCGACGACGGCGGTTTCACGTGGCTCGACCTGGGCCCGCCCGTGCCGGCCGCTGACCAGGCGTTTCAGGTCGAGTTCTCCTACCTGACCACCGGTTGGCTGACAACCACGAGCGCCGGCCCGTACGCCTACCGGACGTCCGACTTCGGCGCGACTTGGTCGAAGGTGCCGCTGCCGGCCCCGGGCGGAGGCTGGCCTAGAGGTGGCGAGTTCTTCGTCGCGGTG
Organism: Candidatus Dormiibacterota bacterium; assembly: GCA_035280365.1. GTDB lineage: Bacteria > Chloroflexota > Dormibacteria > Dormibacterales > Dormibacteraceae > 40CM-4-65-16. The sequence continues at coordinate 18,758 of DATEGB010000122.1, forward strand.
CGGCCGACCATCGGGCAGGGCGTCGTCGCCTCGGTCGTGCACTTCCCCGGATTAGTCGGCAGGTCCGGCGTCGGAGGGAGGGTCCGCGCCTATCCACCCCTGACGGTGCGTTCCTTCGACGGCGGCCGGCTGCGCACGTTCCTTTACACGACGGTGCTGGACCAGGTGGTGAGCGGCCCGTTCGCCACCGAGTCTCCGCCGAACCAGACCGAGCTCGGCACCATCGACAACGGCGCGAGCTGGTCCGGCATCAACCTCCCGTCGGCGGGCGGCGCAGTCGGTTACTTCGACGCCGCGCACTGGTGGTGGATCGGCGAAGGCATGTGGTCTCGCAGCGCCGACGGCGGGGCGACGTGGTCTGACCCGCTCGACATCGGCGTGATCAACCCGGTGCCGGGCTCGCTCCGCATGCTCGATCCGCGGCACGCCTGGTTCGCCGGCGCGGCGGGGCAGCGCGCCATGCTCGAGAGCACCGACGACGCCGGCCTCCACTGGACGCTCCGCACGCTGCCGCCGCTCGAAGACCGGCAGCCCCTCTAAGCCCTCACGTAGGCAATCACCGCCCGGGCCTCGGCGACGATTTGCCCGTCCTCACCTTCGACGGTCGCCTCGCAGAACGCGAGTCGTTTCGCGCGATGACTTACAGTGCCTCGCGCAAGTAGCTTTCCCGGCTTTGCCGGCCGCAGGAAGTCCACCTTGAGGTCGGCCGTCACCGTAGTCTCGCCTTCCTCCGCCTGCGTGAACGCGACCGAGGCGAGGCACTCGTCGGCGAGCGTGGCCACGGCGCCGCCGTGGACGATGGGCCCGCGCGAGGTCGGGAAGCCGTGCGCCTCGGCGCTCATGCTGGCTTCGAGGACGAGCGTGCCGAAGCCGACTTCGACGATGCGCGTGCCGATGTTCGCCACCATGCCGGTGGCGGACCACGCCTTGTAGAGCTCGGGCAGAGCCCTCACGCCGTACTGGTCCGTCACACGAGGGCGCGGTGCAGCTCGATCAGCGCCGCGACGGGGCGATAGCCCATCGCCGCGTTGATGCGCAGGATCGCCGGGTTGTCGGCGTCGTTGTTCGTGCGCACGCGCGTGTAGCCCAGCTCGATCGCCTGGCCCATCGACTCGTACTTCAACGCCCGAGCGATGCCGCGGCCGCGCACCGCGCGAGACGTGCCGGTGAAAGCCGTCCAGGGGATGCCCCGCACCACCGGCGTGTCGAGAAGCGACATGCCGACGATCTGGTCGCCCTGGCGCGCGACCCACCAGCGGTCTTCGCGGACGGCCGGGCTGCTGAACCAGAACGTCTTCCACTCGTCGAACGTGAGCTCACGCCACGGAACTGTGGTCGGGATGTCCTTCTCCGATTCGATGACCATCGCGTACAGCTTCCGATACCTCGCATGGTCGCCGTCCTCGCTGAGCACACCCATCGTGACGCCCTGGTCGCGCATCTCCCGACGGCACCGCTCCCGGGTCTCCAGGATCTGCTCGCGGCGCTGCGCCAGGTCGAGCTCGGAGATGCGCATGCGGCGGTTTTCGCGGTAGCCGAGCCGCTGCATGGCGTCGAGGTCGGTCGCGAAGTCCTCCCGGATGCGGGTCACCGACGTGGCCGCGCCCTCTTCGCGAAGCCAGTCCTCTGCAGTCTGGACCAGCTGCGTGTAGCGCTGGTCCGTCCACTCGTCGGCGCGCAGGCCGATGCGGATCGTTCCGTAGCGCTTGTCGTCGGTCTCCCACAGCTCGTGAGTCGCGCCCGCGAACGCGATCGCCTCGCCGTCGCGCACGGCGATCAGGCGCATGGCGCGCTCGAACTGGTCCGCCATCAGCCACCAGTGGCGCAGGAGCGTTGGGTCCGGCGGAGCCTCCGGGTCCCGCGTGGCCTCGAGGTTCGAAATCAGTTCGGCGTCGTCGAGCGTGGCAGGCCGAAGCTGCAGGTCATAAGTGGCGCCGGGCATGCGTTATCTAGAAGGTTAATCTCTGCGGGTTGGACGCTCAGGTCGCGCGTCGCTGGGAGGAGATTCGGGGCCGGCCCAAGCGCTCGGTGCACAGGCTCGCGCTGTCGCCCTGCTGCTGGGGAATCAACGAAGCGACCGGCTGGGGCCACCAGATCGACGCGGAGCGCGTGCTTTCGGAAGCCGCAGCCGTCGGTGAGGGAGCAATCACCGCGGGCCCGCCCCGGTTCCTTCCCGACCGCAGCGACCTGGCCAAAGCGGTCCTCCGCCGGCACCGCCTCGGCGCCGTCGCGGGCCAGGTCCACGCCGTCCTCCATCACCACGACATCCGCGGGCCCGAGCTCGCGCACATCGACGGCCACGCGCAGTGGCTGTCGGCGATCGGCGCCGAGACCCTGGTCCTCGCCGCGATCTCGGAACGCGGCCCCAGCGCCTCGGGCGGCGCGACGCTGTCCAACGCCGAGTGGGCGCACCTCCTTCACTCCGTCGGCTCCGTCGAGCACGTGTGCGCGCGCCACCGGCTGAAGCTCGCGGTGCAGCCTCGGTTCGGCAGCATCATCCAGGGCCCGAGGGAGATCGAGCGGCTGCTAGTCGGCTCGGAGGCGGGCGTGTGCCTCGACGTGGCGCATCTGCTGATCGCCGGCGCCGATCCGGTCGAGGTCGTCGAGCTGACCCACGGCCGGATCCAGCACGTCCACCTCAACGACGTGGACACCGACGTCGCCCGGCGGCTGCGCGACCGCTCGGTCGACTACGCGGAGGCCGTGGCCCAGGGCCTGTACGTGCCGGTCGGCGAGGGCGGCGGCGACGTCACGCGCGTGGCCGAGGCGCTGCGCAGCGCGAGGTACCGCGGCTGGTACACGCTGGAGCAGGAGACCAGGCTGGCCTCGCGCGACGACCGCCCGCTCGGCCGCGTCAGCCGCTCGCTCGAGTTCGTCCTTCCGCTATTGGGCTGACTAACAGGTACGCGCGCCAGTCCGAGCTGTTCCACGACTGGCGGGGCGCGTCGAGGTCACCGAATTCACTCTCCGCCCATTCGCGAGTGGCCGCCGCGGCGCGGCGCCTCGTGGCGTCGTCGATCGACCAGCACGCGGCGTAGATGCCTTTCTCGAAGGCTTCGAGCAGCATCGAGATGCTGAAGGTCCCCTCGCTGCGCACATCCCTGATCTCCCGCACGGCGGCACCGCGTTCGCGCATCTCCTCGTCGAGCTCCTGCATCGTGTCGATGCCACGAGGCCACGGCGGATCTCCGGCTTCGGCGAAGAATCGGCTGCGGACCCTGGCCTGCCACTCCGGCCGCAGATCGCCGCCCTTCGAGGCGAGGAAAACGCCTCCTGGCACGACGACGCGCATGAGCTCGTCGATCGCCGTCTTCCAACCTGGGATCAGGTGCAAGACATGCGCGGCGACGGCGGCGGCGAACGTCCCATCGGCGAACGGCAAGCGTGTCGCGTCGGCGATAGCCACAGGCACAGTCGCGTCCTTCTCGCGCAGCTTGCGCAGCATTTCGACCGAGATGTCGATGCCGACCATGCGGATCCGGCGAGCCCTCAGGGGGAGAGCGATGCGGCCGGTGCCGATGCCGATCTCGAGGCACCTCCCACTGCCTGGTAGCTCAGCAAGCAGGCGCGACACGAGCACCTCCATCTGCTCGTCGGTGAGCGACCGCGTGCGGTCGTAGTAGTCCGCGGCGCGGTCGAAGGAAACCGACTCGGTCAAATCTTGCGGCCGGCGCTCGTCCAGTAGGCGTTCCGCAGCCTGCGCTTCAGCAGCTTGCCCGCCGCGTCCCGCGGCAGCTCGTCGACGAAGTCGACGCTGCGCGGCTTCTTGTAGCCGGCGAGCCGCTCGGCGCAGAACGCGATCAGCTCTTCCGCGCTCGCGTCCATGTCCGGCCGCAGCTCGACCACCGCCTTGACAGATTCCCCCCACTCGTCATCGGGCACGCCGATGACAGCCGCGTCCATGACGGCCGGGTGCGCGAAGAGCACCGCCTCGATTTCGGCGGGGTAGATGTTCACGCCGCCCGAGATGATCATGTCGGTCCTGCGGTCGCAGATGAAGTAGTAGCCCTCGTCGTCGCGATAGGCCACGTCGCCGACGGAGAAGAAACCGTCGTGCAGGCTCTTCTGCGTCGCGTCCGGGCGGTTGAAATACTCGGCCTGCCACGTGTTGCGGACCATGAACTCTCCCGGTACTCCCACCGGCGCCTCGGTGCCGTCGTCGAGGACGAGCCGGATCTCCTGGCCCGGCACCGCGGTGCCGCACGAGCCCGGCTTGCGCAGCTGGTCTTCGGGCCGCAGCACGGTGTTGATCCCGGTCTCGGTCGCGCCGTAGAACTCCCACAGCACGCGGCCGAACGCCGCCGCGGCCCGGACCTTCAAGGAGTACGGGCACGGCGCTGCGCCGAGGATCAACGCCCGAAGACTCGACATATCGCACGGGCGGCTCTCCTGCGCGTCCATCAGTCGCTGCAGCAGGGTCGGGGCCATGAAGCTCGTCGTGACCCGATGTCGCTCGACCAGGTCGAGCGCGTCGCCGGCCGCGAACTTCGGCTGGACGACGACCGTCGCCCCCAGCACCTGGTGGAGCACAGAGAAGAACGAGACCGCGCTGTGATAGCCCGGGCCGCACATCAGGTGCACGTCGTCCGAAGAGAGCTCGAAGATCGAGATGACTTGCAGCACGTTCCCGATGTCGACGCCGTGCGGTCGCCATGCGCCTTTCGGATTGCCCGTCGTGCCCGAGGTGTAGATCATCGAGGGACCCAGGCCCTCACCGACCGCCTCGAATTCGTCGGACTCCCCAGCCAGCACGTCGCGGTAGGAGAGCCAGCCGGGCGGGACGCGGTCGCCCACCACGACGAAATGCACGTCGCCGCGCACCTCGGGCGCGGCCTCGGCGACCTCCTCGACATGGTCGGGACCGACGAACGCGACCTTCGCCTGCGAGTCGTTCAGCACGTACGCGATCTCCTGGCCGCGCAGGCGATAGTTGACCGGGACGATGACGACGCCGGCCCGGCGCAAGCCGCTGGCGATCTCGGCTCCCGCGATGGAATTGAACGACATCCAGGTCACGCGGTCGGCTTCGCGGCAGCCGAGCCTGGTCACCGCGTTGGCGACGCGGCTCGCGCGCCGGTGCAGTGTGGCGAAGTCGAGGACCTCGTCGCCGCAGATGACGGCCGGCTTGTTGGGCTGTGAGAGGGCATGGCTCTTCAGGAAGTCCAGCGCCATGCGGTTGATGCTAGGTCGGGGAGGCCCTCGGCGATGCGGATGCGCCGGGCGTGGGTGCGGCCGAGCA
>DATEGB010000123.1:0-28027 GCA_035280365.1 Candidatus Dormiibacterota bacterium
CTTGATCGCGCGGTTGGCGTGCGCGTAGATGAAGTTGAGGCCGGGTGTCGTGCCCCAGTGGCCGAGCAGTCTTGGCTTGATGTGCTCGAGCTTCAGGGGCGCCTTCAGCAGCGGGTTGTCGAGCAGATAGATCTGGCCGGCGGAGAGATAGTTCGCCGCGCGCCAGTAAGCGTCGATGAGACGCAGCTCCTCGGCCTCCAGCGGTGTCGCGCGCGTGACGTCAGGCGCTGTCGTGGCGCTAACCTGGCTCATGAAGCTCAGCACTCATCATGACCGATGAATTCCGGCGAGTCGTGCAGTCTCAATCTGCGGCGACGGATTTCGAGGCGCAAGGAAGGAGCATGACCATGACCACGGACCGGACGACGACGACGAAGGCGGCGGGCAATTACGCGCAGGTCAACGGGCTCAATCTGTACTACGAGATCCACGGGGCCGGCCGTCCGCTGGTCCTGCTCCATGGCGGTCTCATGTCAAACGAGACGTTTGGTCCGGTGCTGCCGATTCTCGCCGAGAGCCGCAAAGTCGTCGCCGTCGATCTCCAGGGACACGGCCGGACCGCGGACATCGACCGTCCCATCGACGTCCGACTCATGGCCGACGACATCGCGGCGTTGATCGACCACCTCGCCCTCGACAAGGTCGACCTGGTCGGCTACTCCCTCGGAGGCGGTGTGGCGCTGCACACGGCGGCGAAGTACCCGGCCAAGGTGAGGCGCCTGGTCCTCGTCTCGGTGAACGTTCGTCGGGACGCCATCCCTCCGGAGATGCTGGCCCAGCAGGGCCAGGTGAACGCGGCCGCAGCCGAGTTCATGAAGGACACGCCGATGTACCAGCTCTACCAACGGGTCGCGCCGCGGCCGCAGGACTTTCCCCGGCTGCTCGACAAGATCGGCGCCGCGATGGCTAGAGACTTCGACGACAGCGAGCAGGTGCGCGGGCTCCAGATGCCAACGCTGATCGTCGCCGCCGACGCGGACATGGCGCCGCCCAGCCACTACGTCGAGGTGTTCAAGCTGCTTGACGGCGGGCTGCGCGACGGCGGCTGGATGGGCGAGGGCCGGCCTCAAGGCGGTCATGCGCTCGCCATCCTGCCCGGTCTGACGCACTACAACATCGGCGACTCGCCGCTGCTCGCCACGGTGGCGCTCGCGTTCCTCGAATAGCGTCACCGTTTCGGCGAGCCCTTAGGTCCGGCGACCGGGTCGCGATCCTGACCAAAGCGGGCGGGCCCGCGATCGTTTGCACCGACGCCTGCGAAGCCGGCCCAAAGCTGTGCGTGGTGCCCGATGGTCACTTCCGGGACAGGACCAACGGCCCCCCGGCACAGGCCTACTGGCACGAACTGCGGATGGCGAGCAGGGGGAAAACTGCAGCTGAGCAGTCCGGAGCTCAACCCAAGTCTCAAACCTCGGCAACGAGGGAATCACAGGAGGAACCCAAAGTGAACTCGGCAATCAGGTGGCGGATCATGGTGCTCCAGGCCTTCATGGTCATCGTCTTCGCGGGTGGGGCGGGCTTTGCGTTCTCGCTGGGCACATTCACCACGAACCAGATCAAGGACGAGCTGACCGCGCAGCAGATCTACTTCCCCGGCGAGGACCAGATCAAGACCGGCGGCGCGCTCGACCCCGCGGTGTTTCCGCAGGAAATCCGCGACCAGGCCGGCAACCAGGTGACCGACGGCAACCAGGCCCGGATCTACGCGAACGACTTCATCAACATCCACCTGCAGAACATCGCCGGCGGCCTGACCTACGCCTCGATGGGCAGCAAGATCTCGCAGCTGAACGCGCAGCTCGCGCAGACCCCCAAGGAAAGCCCGCAGTACGCGGACCTGCAGAAGCAGATCGCGACGGCCAACGGGCAGCGCGACACCCTGTTCAAGGGTGAGACCCTTCGCGGCAACCTGCTGAACGCCTACGGCTGGTGGACGGTCGGCACCTACACCGTCTACGCGGCGTTCGGACTCCTGCTCGCGGCGCTCGGCGTCCTTGGCGCGCTGGTGTTCGAAGTCTTCGTCGGGTACCGCAAGACGGCTGAGGTCACGGTCCCCAAGACCACGGCCGCGGCCAAGGCGTAGACATCAACTCACGGACCCTCACGGTCCGGCGGGGCAACCCGCCGGACCATTTTTCATCCTCCCCGACTCGCTAGATTTGCGCTGACGATGGCTGTGTCAGAAACTGCAGCCCGCTCCACCAGGCAGATCGTCCCCAACCCCTACAGTGTCCTCCCGAACTGGCTCTACCCGGCGTTCGTGGTCGTCGTGCTCAGCCTCTTCGGCCTGTACACGGCGTGGATCGTCCTTTTTCAACCGGTCGGGGAGTATGCACCGTACGCGAGTCCCTTCGAGTCACCGCTCATCAGGCTTGGCGCGATCCCGCCCGGACTCTTCGTCGTTTGGGCGCCTCTTGTATTTCGGGCCACGTGCTACTACTACCGCAAGGCCTACTTCCGCTCGTTCTTCTGGCATCCCCGATCATGCGCGGTGCCCGAGCCGCACCGCGGGCGCTACCGCGGCGAGACGGCCTTCCCGTGGGTGCTGAACAACCTTCATCGCTTCGCCTTTTACGTGATCGTCATCCAGGTTCTCTTCCTGATCTTCGACGCGATCCTGGCATACGACTTCGGCGGCAGGTTCGGGATCGGCCTCGGCTCGGTGCTGATGCTCGTCAACGTGCTCCTGCTCTCCGGTTACACGTTCGGCTGCCACTCTCTGCGGCATCTTGCCGGCGGCGAGCTCGACTGCTTTTCGTGTTCGCGAACCGCACGCGCCCGGTTCCAACTCTGGAAGGGCGTGACAGTCCTGAACATCCGTCATGACCGCTGGGCGTGGATGAGCCTGTTTTCGGTCCTGCTTACCGACGTCTACATCCGCTTGCTGATGGCGGGGGTGCTTCACGACCCGCGGTGGATCTCATGACCGGTCCCGCGTACGAGACGGTCGAGACCGACGTCCTGGTCCTCGGCGCCGGCGGCGCGGGCCTCAGAGGGGCGATCGCGGCGGCCGAGGCAGGCGCCAAGGTGCTCGTCGTCTGCAAATCGCTCCTGGGCAAGGCCCACACCGTGATGGCCGAGGGCGGCGTCGCGGCGGCGATGCACAACGTCGCCTACCAGGACACCTGGGAGGTGCACTTCGCCGACACGATGAAAGGCGGCAAGCTCCTCAACGACTGGCGCATGGCAGAGCTGCACGCCCGCGAGTCGCCGGAGCGCGTTCTCGAGCTGGAGCGTTGGGGCGCCGTTTTCGACCGCACCTGGCAGGGGCGCATCCACCAGCGCCCTTTTGGCGCCCACACCTATCCGCGGCTCGCCCACATCGGCGACCGCACCGGCCTGGAGCTGCTGCGCACGCTGCAGGACAAGGCCGTGCATACGGACGGGGTCGACGTGCACATGGAGGTGACGGTCTTCAAACTGCTGAAGGTCGACGGCCACGTCGCCGGCGCGCTCGCCTACCGGCGGGCGGACGGCTCGCTGGTGTTGTACCGGTGTGCAGCTTTGCTGCTTGCCACCGGCGGCGCCGGGAAGATGTACCGCGTCACCTCGAACTCGTGGGAGAGCACCGGTGACGGCACCGCCCTCGCCTACGACGCCGGGGCGCAGCTGCGCGACATGGAGATGGTCCAGTTCCACCCGACCGGGATGGTCTGGCCCGCAGGTGTGCGCGGCATCTTGGTCACCGAGGGCGTTCGCGGCGAGGGCGGCGTGCTGCGGAACAGGGAAGGCGAGCGCTTTATGGAGCGCTACGACCACGAGCGGATGGAGCTATCGTCGCGCGACATCGTCGCCCGGGCCATCAACTCGGAAGTGAACGCGGGGCGTGGCTCGCCCCACGGTGGCGTGTTCCTCGACATCACCCACCGCAAGCCCGAGTACATCAAGAGCAAGCTGCCGTCGATGTACGAGCAGTTCCTGAAGCTGGCCAAGGTCGACATCACCACGCAGCCGATGGAGGTGGCGCCGACGATCCACTACATCATGGGAGGCGTCCGGGTCGACGCCGAGACGGGGGCCTCGACCGTGCCCGGGGTCTACGCGGCGGGCGAGGTCGCGGCGGGACTCCACGGCGCCAACCGCCTGGGTGGCAACTCGCTGAGCGACCTGCTGGTCTTCGGCAAACGGGCCGGTGAAGGAGCGGCGGACTTCGCGAAGTCGCACGCGACGACCAGGAAGCTCGACCAGGACGAGATCGACGCTGCCGTCGAGGCGCTGATGGCGCCGCTCGACCGGCCCGCCGGCGAGAACCCCTACAAGCTGCAGGCGGAGATCCAGGAGGTGATGAGCAAGCACGCTCCGATCGTCCGCGACGCGGCCGGGATGGAGGAGGGCCTGCAGATGGTGCTCGAGCTTGGCGCGCGGGCCGCGACCTGCGGCACCGGCGGCTCGAGCTCACTGAAGTTCAACCCAGGCTGGCACACGGCGGTCGACGCGCGGTCGATGCTCGTCAACGCCGAGGCTTTGCTGCGCTCGGCACTCGAGCGCAAGGAGAGCCGCGGCGCTCACGCCCGGTCGGACTTTCCCAGGCTCGACGACGACCTGGGCGCGGTGAACTTCGTGGTCGAGAAGACCCCGGACGGCATGGTGGTCAAGCCTGAGCGCCGGCCGGCGATGCCCGACTACCTCCAGGACGCCGTCGAGCACTCGTACGCGCGCTACACGCCAGAGGAGCGCGAATGAGCACGCAGATTTCGGACCTCGACCTCCGGATCTGGCGCGGCGACGAGTCAGGCGGCGACTATGTCGCCTACCGCGTGCCCGTGCGCGAGGGCATGGTCGTGCTCGACGCCGTGCTCTGGGTGCAGGCAAACCTCGCCTCTGACCTCGCCGTGCGGTGGAACTGCAAGGCGGCCAAGTGCGGCTCGTGCTCGGCGGAGATCGATGGCTTCCCGAGGCTTATGTGCAAGACGCCGATCGCCGAGTATGGCTCGACGGTGAGCGTGCGACCGATGAAGACGTTCCCGCTCATCAAGGACCTGGTCACGGACGTGAGCTGGAACTACGAGGTGAACAAGGAGATCCCGCCGTTCACGCCGTCTGACAAGGACAGGACGAGCAGCGAGCCGTGGCGGATGCAGCAGAAGGACGTGGAGCGGAGCATGGAGTTCCGCAAGTGCATCGAGTGCTTCCTGTGTCAGGACGTGTGCCACGTGCTGCGGAACCACGACGCGAAGAGCGCCTTCTACGGGCCGCGGTTCATGATCCGGATCGCGGGGCTGGAGATGCACCCCAAGGACACGGTCGACCGCGAGCAGCTGCTCCGCTCGAAAGCCGGCGTCGGTTATTGCAACGTCACGAAGTGCTGCACCGAGGTGTGTCCGGAGCACATCAAGATCACCGACAACGCCATCATCCCGCTCAAGGAGCGCATGGACGACGTTTACTTCGACCCGGTGCGCTGGGCGATCGACAGGGTGACCCGTCGACGCGAGGAGCCGTAAATGCACATTCAACACACGGTCCACATCCGGCGTCCGGTAGGGGAAGTCAGCGAGGCGCTCCTCGGATCGCCGTCGAAGTGGTTTCCGAAGTCGGTGGGAGTTCACATCGCCGGGGTCCCCGTCCGCAAGCGGGTCAACGTCCAGTTCGGCGAGCCGGTCCGGACCTCGACCTGGGCCGTAATCCCCATCAGCTGGAACGCGACGTCGATACAGAGATTCTTTCCGGTGATGAGCGGGAAGGTGGAGGTTGCGCCGTCGAGCAAGGACGAGACACGCCTCACGGTCAGCGGGATGTACGAGCCGCCGCTCGGAAGGCTGGGTGAGCAGCTGGACGAGAAACTCATGCACCGGGTGGCCGAGGGGACGGTGCGAGAGCTGGCGGAGTCGATCGCCCAGAAGCTGGGCTAGGTCAAGCTGCGCGGCGCTGCGTCCGGCGCCGAGCCTTTCCTCAGGCTCCCGGAGTCGTGGTGTGCCTGGCCAGGTAGGCAGCCGCCTCGGCCCGCCGCGCCACCTCCAGCTTGGACAGGATCGTCGAGACGTAGTTCTTCACCGTCTTCTCGGCGAGCTTCAGCTCCTTGCCGATCTGGCCGTTGGTCATGCCCCGTGAGACCAGGGTCAGGATCCGCTCCTCCTGTGCCGACAGTCGCGCGAGCTTCTCGTCGCGCATCGTCTTGCCCTTCCGCAGCCGCTCGAGCACGGATTTCGTGACCTCCGGGTCGAGCAGGCTATTCCCCGCCCCCACCTCGCGGATCGCCCGAATCAGCTCCCCGCCGCGGATCTGCTTCAGGACGTAGCCCGCCGCCCCGGCCATGATCGAGGCGAACAGCGCCTCGTCGTCGGCGAACGACGTCAGCATCAAAACCTGCGTCTTCTCGAGCCTGGCGCGGATCTCACGCGTCGCCTCGATGCCGCTGCCGTCCGCCAGGCGCACATCCATCACGACGATGTCGGGACGCGTCCGCTCGGCCTGGGCGATCGCCTCTTTCACCGTGCCCGCCTCGGCGACCACGGTCAGGTCGTCGTTGGCGTTGATCAAAGACTTCACCCCGTCGCGGACGACCTCGTGATCGTCGACGAGCAGCACCCGGATGCGGTTTCCTGCCATCACGTCAATCGTGCCATCCCCGGCTCCAGCCCGGCGGGGCATAGGGTCCCGAACGAGTAGGGTCGTTCGGCCCTACACAGGGAACGAGATCCGCAGGGTCGTGCCTCTGCCGGCCGCGCTCGTCACGTCGAGGGTGCCACCCAGGCGGACAGCGCGCTCGCGCATATTGCGCATGCCGTTGCCGTGGGAGTTCGTGCCCGCCTTGATGCCGACGCCGTTGTCACGCACCGTGAGCACCGCCTGCGCCCCCTCCCTCTCCAGGGACACCGACGCCCGCGTCGCCTGGGCGTGACGGGCGACGTTGGACAGCGCCTCGCGGGTCAGCTGAACGACGTCCGCGGACCGTGTCGAAAGCGCCGCGGCCAGCGCCGCGTCGACCTTCACGTCGACCTTCTCGCGCGACCGCGCCTCCATCTGCTCGCCCAGGTCGTGCAGTGCCTGGTCGAGCTGCCGGTCGGCCAGGATTCCCGGGCGCAGGCCGAAGATGTAGTTGCGCAGGTCTCGGATGACGCGGTCGAGCTCCTCCACGGCGCGCTCGATGCGCGCGCTGGTTTCCGCGTTGCCTGCCATGAGCGCCGCCCCTTGCAGGCCCATGCCGACGGCGAACAGCGACTGGATGATTCCGTCGTGGAGCTCTTTGGCGATGCGCTCGCGCTCCTCCAACAGCCCCAGACGCCGCAACTCTGACTGCGCGCGGTCGTACTCGATGGCGACCGAGGCGGCGTCGGCGAGGCTGGCCACGAGCCGGCGGGTGTCCTCTCTGAAAGGCTCGCCGCTCTCGCTGGCGACCGTCAGAGTTCCCCCGACGCCGCCCGGGACGCGAAGCGGGACCTGAAAGGCAGGCTCCTGATCGGCAGGCATCTTACCCGCGACGACTTCGCCGCCCCCCGTCCGGATGACCGCCGCGTCCGCGCCGGCCAGGTCTCGGGCGTGGTCGGCGATCGTCCGCAGCAAAGACTCCTCGTTCGAGGCGGACAGGACCTGATTGGTGATGTCGCGCAGCGCGTCGAGCCACCTCTCTCTTGCCCGCACCTCTTCGTAGAGGGAGGCGTTGGCGATGGCGACGCCCGCCTGGGTCGCCAGGACCACGAGTGCCTCCTCGTCCTCGTGAGAGAACTCGTCGGCGGTGCGCTTGTCGGCCAGGTAGATGTTGCCGTAGACCCTGCCGAGCGCCTGGACCGGTGCGCCGAGAAACGAGCGCATCGGAGGGTGGTGGGCTGGGAAGCCGACCGAAAGCGGGTGCTCGGCGATGTTCTTGAGCCGGACCGGCCTCGGCTCGTGGATGAGCAGGCCGAGCACGCCGCGACCGGTCGGCAGGGCGCCGATCGCCTGGCGCTGGCGGGCCGGGATCCCGGTGGTCACGAACTCCACCAGCGTGTTGTCATGGCCAAGCACGCCCAGGGCGCCGTAGCGGGCGTCGGTCACCTGCGCGGCCATGTCGACGATTCTCTGGAGGACGATCGGAAGCGAGAGCTGCGAGGCGAGCGTGAGCCCCGCCTCGAGCAGCATGTCCTTGCGGTCGCGGACTTCGGCCATGGGGGTGGTGGGTCCGGCCCGAATCTACGCCAAACGGCAGGGATGCAGGGGGTCGTTGGCCCCTACCGGCGTCCCGTCAGAGCATCGAAGCTGGCGGCATGAAGAACCAGGGCTTCGGCCGGATCCTCCTCCCCACCGACGGCAGCCGCCAGGCCGAGGCGGGGACAAGCGCCGCCGCATCGCTCGCCCTAGTCGCCGAACGAGGGTGCAATTGAGCTCGCTTCCCCGTCACCGCAGCGTCGCCGACGTCATGACCGTGCGGGTCCACGTGGCCAGCCCACTGACGCCGTTCAAGCTTCTCGTCCGCCTGATCGAGGAGAACCGGATCAGCGCTGTCCCGATCGTGAACCAGCTGGGGATGCCCGTCGGCGTGGTGTCTGAGTCCGACCTGCTACTCAAGGAGAGCCACGTCTGGAAGCGCCGGCAGGACCGGGTGAAGGCGGAGGCCGTGATCGCCCAGGAGCTGATGACGTCACCGGCGGTCACGGTTCGCGCGGACGCCCTGATCGCCGACGCCGCCCGGCTGATGCAGGAAAGCAACGTGAAGCGCCTGGTCGTCGTCGACGCCCGGGGCCGCATCGCCGGCATCGTCAGCCGGAGCGACCTGCTGCAGATCTTCCTGCGCACGGACGAGGAACTGCGCGAGGAGCTCGTCGACAAGATCATCCCCGCCATGGTGCCGGCCGACGCCGAGACCATCGAGGTCGACGTCCGCGCGAACGTGATCACGCTGACCGGCGAGGTCGACCGCCGAAGCGACGCCGGCATCCTCGTCCGGTTGGCGCGCGAGATCGACGGCGTGGTCCACGTGATCGATCGCCTGCGGTTTCGCTGGGACGACCTCAAGCAGGCCGCGGGCGCGATCTGACAGAGGACCGCCTTCGAGAGGGGCCTCGGTCGAGGACCGGGTCCTCTCGCGTTCCCTACGATGTGGTCGTGCACGTTTTTCGCCGCGCCGGCGGCTTGGCCGCGCTCGCTGCCCCGACGCTGATGTGGACCGAGTTCCTGACGCATGGCATCAGCCGCCAGGGCTACGACCTGCTGACCCGACCCTTCAGCGACCTCGCCACGCTCGGGACGCCCAACTCGGTCCAGTTCGACGTCGGCTTCTTCCTCGTGCCCGGGGTCCTGACAGTGGTGGTCGGCTTCGCGCTGTGGTTTGCCACCCACGAAGGAGGACCGGCGTGGCGGATCGGCTCGACATTGATCATCGCGGCGGGCGTGTTCCTCTTCGCCACGGGGATCTTTCGCCAGGAGACCGGTTCTTTTGCCGCCAACATCCTCCACGGCACGATGTCCCAGATCGGGTTCGCCACCGCGAGCGTGGCCCCGCTCGTCCTTTTCATCGGTTCGACCGCGCACACACAACTCGGCCCTCCCCGCCGCCTGTGGCTGCTCGCGGGCCTCGCCGCCGTCGCGATCGAGGGCATCGGCGTCGCCATGCGGCCGATCACGGCGTATCCGGACGGATTTTTCCAGCGGCCTTTCACGGTCGTGCTCACCGTATGGTTCGTCGCCACCGGGATCTGGCTGCTCCGGCTGAGGCAGGTCCCGGCGACCCGGTAGGTCAAAATCTCGGCTGGTGAGCCGGGAGCGGATCCACTACCTCGACTGGCTGAAGGTGCTGATCGTCTACGGCATCCTCACGTTCCACGTCTCTCTCGTCTTCACCACGGCGACGTGGCTCGTCTCGAACCACGACCGGAGCCGGGCCCTGAGCGCCTTCGCCGGCTTCTGCTTCCCGTGGGGCATCCCGGCGATGTTCCTGATCGCGGGCGCCGACGCCTACTTCGGCACGCGCTCGAACACGCCGCGGCAGTTCGTCTGGCGACGTGTGCTGCGGCTGCTGCTGCCAATGATCGCCGGGCTGGCCGTGCTGTCGCCTTACCAGCGGTTCGTGACCAGCTCCAACCCGCCGCCGCCGCTGAGCGCCTTCCCCGCCTACTACGTCCACTTCTTCCAGACCTTCCGCTTCGAAGCCGACCCGGAGTGGATCTCGAAGTACTGGCTGCATTTGTGGTTCCTCGGCTACCTCTTCGCAATCTCGGTCGCGTGCCTCCCGCTGCTGAAGTGGCTGCGCAGGGACGGCGGCAAGGCTTTCGTCGCCGAGCTGATCCGGCTCGCGAACTATCGCGGCGGCCTCTTCGTGATGGCGCTGCCGCTGTTCCTGGCCCAGATGGTGCTGCGACCGGTGTTCCCGCAGTACCAGGACTGGGCCGACATCGCGACCTACGTGTTCGTGTTCGGGGCGGGCGCGATCTTCTTCAGCGACCGCGGCTTCGAGGCGGCGATAGTGCGCGACATCCGGTCGATCCTGATGGTCGGGGTCCTGGCGACGGCCGGACTGACCGTCGTGTTCTCCTACATCAACTACAACATGAGCGCGATCTCCCAGCTGGACCTTCCCAAGCAGGTCGCCTTTTCGCTGTTCTGGACGCTCGACGTCTGGATGTGGAACCTGGCCGTGCTCCACGTGGGGATCCGCTGGCTCACGCGGCCCAACCGTGTCCTCACCTACGCGAGCGAATCCGTCCTGCCCTTCTACGTCATCCACCACCCCGTGGTGCTCACGCTGGCCTCGTTCATCGTCACGTGGAACCTGGGCCTTTGGCCGAAGTTCGCGCTCATCGTCGTCTTCGCCTACGCGATCACCCTCACGATCTACGACCTCGGCGTGCGGCGCTGGCCGGTGACGCGGACGGTGTTCGGCCTGGGGCCGATGCGGCGGGCTCAACCGGCGATGTCGAGTGCCTGAACGCAGGCCCGTCGCGGTCATCGCGGCGCTCGAAGAGGAGGTGCGCGCGCTCGTCGACCGGATGCCGCGCTCAGAGACGGTCGGCCCACGACTGGGCATCTGGGAAGGCGGCGGGCTCGTGGTCGTGGTCGCGGGCGTCGGCAAGGTCGCCGCGGCCATGGCGACGCAGTTCGTGTGCGATGTCTTCAAGCCGCGATGCGTCGTCGCCATCGGGCTGGCCGGGGCGCTCGAGGACAACGCGCGCCCGGGACAGGTGATCGTCGCCACCGGCGCGGCGCAGCACGATTTCGACGGGCGGCCGCTGACACCGGCGCGAGGCATCATTCCCGGGCTGGAGATCGCGGTCATGCACGCGGACTCGTCGGTGGCGGAGAAACTGCTGATCGCTGCGCGACTAGAGTCGAGGCACGCCAGGTCGGGCGTCGTCGTGACCGGCGACCAGATCATCACATCGGCAAAAGTCCGCGATGCGCTGGCGCACGAGTTCGCCGATGCCCTTTGCGTCGACATGGAGACGGCCGCGGTCGCCCAGGTGGCGCTGCTGAACAGGGTGCCGTGGTCGGGGCTGCGCGTGACATCCGATTCGGCCGACGAGACGTTCGACCTGCGCGGCGTGCTCGGCTTCGGCGTGAGCACAGCCGCCGACCTGTTCGAACGCATCATCCAGTCGGTGCACGACGAGCTGTGAGCGACCCACGGTGGGCGTCGATCTCCGAGATCGGCGCGAGCACGGACCCACAATCCGTCGTCGACGCGCACCTGGACGCGATCGAGCGGTACGACGGCAAGATCCACGCGTACATCTACGTCGACCGGGAAGCGAGGCCACAGCCGGGCAAGTACTCGGGGGTGACGCTGGGGGTGAAGGACAGCCTGCCGGTAAACGGCATGCCGTTCACGTACGCGACGCCGTCCTGGCGCGACCGCATTGCGAGCGAGGACGCGATCCCGGTGGCGCTGGCCAGGCGGACGGGCGTGACGGTCCTCGGCAAGACCAACCTGCCAGAGTTGGCCGCCGCCATCGGGACGACGAACACCCTGTTCCCGGCCACGCAGAACCCGTGGCGCGAAGGCATCACACCCGGAGGCTCGAGCGGTGGCAGCGCAGCGGCGGCCGCGGCGGGCATGTGCACCTTCGCCATCGGCGGCGACATGGGTGGATCGATCCGCATCCCGGCGTCGTGCTGCGGTGTCGTCGGGTTGCGCGCGACGCCCGAGCGCATCGGGAGCGAGGAGGTCGATCCCACCGTGCTGCAGGCGCACGGGCCTCTGGCCCGAAGCGTGGGCGACGCGCGAATCCTCTTCGCGATGATGACCGGGACCGAGCCGGCCCTTCACCAGCCCGACGCGAACAAGCTCATCGGCATGACGGTAAGCGGCGCGCATCCCGCCTGCGCCGAGGCCTGCAGGCTCGCCGCGCAGGCGCTGACGAAGGCCGGACATCGAGTCGAGGAGGTCGAATGGGACCCGGCGCCCGTCACACAGGGCTACGCGGTGGTGCGGCGGGCAAGCATGGCCAGCTTCCCCGCCGACCTCTCCACCTTTGGTCCGGGGATTCGCAAGCTTGCGGCGGAGGGCCGCGACCTGACGGCGATGGACTACTTCCGCGCCATGGAGTCGGCCACTTCCGCCGCCAACCAATTCGTCGGCACGCCGCTGCGGACGAAGTACGACTTCCTCCTGACGCCGACGCTCGGACTGCCGCCGATGAAGATCGAGGATGTGCCGCCGTTCCTCGGCGAGGCGTGGTCGACGTACGTGCGATTCGTTCTGCCGGTCAGCTTCGCCCGCGTGCCTGCGATCTCGCTTCCCGCCGGCCTGCACAACGGGCTGCCGATCGGCGTCCAGCTTGTGGGACGGTTCGCTCAGGAGTACGAGCTGCTGGCTTTCGCCGAGCAGCTCGAGAAGATGTCAGGTTTCGGTTTTCAGCGCCCCCCGGAGGTGGATGCATGAAAGTGCAGCGCGTGGAGATGTTCGTCTGTCCCTCGGCCACGCCTGCCGACACGTCTGGCCTGCAGGCCCTGGCCGACGCCGGCAAAGTGTCGCGCGAGAACCTGGTCGCGCTGGTCGGCAAAACCGACGGAACCGGGTTCCACGACGACTGGGGCCGGATCTGGGCGGACGCGGCGCTGCGCGAGTGGACCGCGAGGCTTCTCGGCGTCCCGAAGGACGAGGTCGCAAAGCACGTGATCTTCGTGCTGTCGGGTGGATGCCCGGGAGTGATCACACCGCACATCGCGGCCGTGACGCGCGAGTGGGTGGACGATGGGCAGCCGCGCACCGAGAAGCGGCTCGCGGTGGGGCGCGCCGGGTCGGACGCGATCGCTCCTGAAGAGGTCGGGCGCATGGGCATGATCCGCAAGGTGGCCACGGCCACCGATCAGGCGATGAGGGACGCCGGCATCGGCGACCCCAAGGACGTGCACCTGGTGATGGTCAAAGTCCCCGGCCTGACGGTCGGCAGCATCAAAGATGCGGAATCCCGCGGACACACCGTCGTGTCACACGACCTCACGTTCGGACCCGAAGGCGCTGGTTCGTACGCGAACGACGCCGCGGCGCTCGGGGTCGCGCTGGCGCTCGGCGAGGTGCCGGAGTCGAAGCTTTCGGATGAGGTCGTGCGCCGCGACTGGGACCTCTACTCCGAGGTCGCGATGACCTCTTCCGGCGGCGAGAAGCGGCACAGCGAGGTGGTGGTGTTCGGCAACTCGACCGCGTCCGTCAGCCCGCTCCTCATCGGGCACGCCGTCACCACGGACTTCATCGACGCCCAGGGGGTGCGCAACGCGCTGCGCTCGGCCGGCCTCCGCTTCGAGGGAGGCCTACCGGACGAGTCAGACCTCGGCCGGCTCGTGCACGTCTTCGCGAAGTCGGTGATCCCCGGCAGCGATGTCGTGCGCGGGCAGCACATCACCCTGCTCGACGACCACAACGCCTACCAGATCGGCAAGGCGCTCGGCGGCATGCTCGTCGCGTCGGTCACTGGCCGGACCACGAACTACGTGAGCGGCGGCGAGCGCAACTCGCACCAGGGCCCACCGGGAGGCAACATCGTGGCTGCGGTGGTCCGGGCCTAAACCTCGGATAGTCGCGACTATCCGTGCTTCTCAGCGCAAGTTGACCTGGTTAGTCGCGACTATCCGTGCTTCGACAAGAGTTCGAAAAGCTTCAGCGGCGACTGCGGCATCTCGGTGATCGGTATCCCGGTGGCGTCCTCGATCGCCGACGCCAGCACCGCGCCGACCGGGATCACGCCCGCCTCCCCCGCCCCCTTCACGCCCAGCGGGTTCAAAGGCGACGGCGTCTCGATGTGGTCGATCTCGATCGGCGGGATCTCCGTCGCGTACGGCATCAGGAACTCCATGAACGACGCGTTGCGCAGCTGCCCGTCGGCGTCGTACGCGAGGCGCTCGTAGAAGGCGCCGCCGATCCCCTGCGCCACCCCGCCCTCGATCTGCCCCTGTAACACCAGCGGGTTGATCACACGGCCGCAATCGTGGACGACGACGTACTTCAGGATCTCGAGCCGGAACGTCTTCGGGTCGACGCGCACATAGGCCGCGTGGCAGCCTGAGGCCCACGTCGAACCGGCGGGGCTGAAGTAGCCCGTCGCCTCCAGTCCCGGCTGCTCGCCGTCGTGCAGCGGCGGACCAGGACGCGAGCGGCCCGCGAACTGCGTCGCCGCCTCGGTCCCGCCGCCGAACGCGTAGCGCACCGGGTTCGACAGCACGGCGACGGCGCCGAGCGGGATAGCCCTGTCCGGTGAGCCTTTGACGCGCACGCTCCCGCCGACCAGCTCGAGGTCCTCGGGCGCCGCCTCGAGGTGGTCGCCCGCGATCGACTTCGCCTTTTCCGCGACCATCCGCGCCGCGACGTGCATGGCGTTGCCTGCGGTGACGGCGCCGCGCGACGCGAACGTGCCGACGCCCCAGGGGAAGCGACGCGTGTCTCCGCTCGTGATCTCGACGTCCTTGACGTCCACACCCAGCTCGTCGGCGACGACCTGCGCCCACACGGTGGCGTGGGACTGGCCCTGGCTCGGGATCCCGGTCGCGGCGACCACCTTGCCCGACACCAGCACCTGGACATGCGCGCCTTCGTAGGGACCGACGCCGGTGCCCTCGACGTAGACGGCGACGCCCATGCCGACGTTGTCGCCTTCGGGCTTCGGACCAAGCTTGACCAGGGCCCGGGTGAGCAGCTCCGGGTAATTGCCGCTGTCGTAGACGACCGTGTTGCCGTCCTGCCAGGCGACGCCGACGTCGTAGGGAAACTCGTGGGGCTGGATCATGTTGCGCCGCCGCACCTCGACGCGGTCGAGCTTCAGCTCTTTCGCGATCGCGTCGAGTGTGCGCTCCATGACGAAGCATGCGTGCGGCCGGCCGGCGCCCCGGTACGGCGACGTGGGCGTGGCGTTCGTATACATGTCGCGGAAGCGGACGCGGTAGTTGGGGACGCGGTACGGACCGGGCAGCTGGGCCGCGCTGATGATAGGTAGGATGATGCCGTACGGCGTGTAGGCGCCGCCGTCGTGGATGAAGTCGTCGCTCAGCGCGATGACGCGTCCCCCGTCGTCGAACCCGACCTCGACCTCGTGCACCTGGCCGCGCTCCTGGTTGACGGCGGTGAAGTGCTCCTGCCGGTCCTCGGTCCACTTGACGGGCCGTCCGAGCTGCATGGCCGCGTACGGCACAAGCAGCTCGTCGGGGTAGAAGAGCATGATCTTGGGCCCGAAGCCGCCGCCCACGTCGGGCGCGATGACCTCGACGCTCGACTCCGACAGCCCGAAGAGCACGGCCAGGCCGCCGCGTATCGAGGTCGGCGACTGCGTCGAGTCGTAGACGAGGAGCTTGCGCTCGTCCCGCGACCAGCGCGCCCACACCGCGCGTGCCTCCATCGGGCTCGCGGCGCCGCGCTCGTAACGCAGGCGGAGTTTCATTCGATGCGGCGCTTTCGCGATGGCTCCTTCGACCTCGCCGACCTCCTGCAGCATCTCGGCCGCGACGTTGCCCGGCACGTCGTCGTGCACGAGGTGCTCGGCGCGCTCCGCCGCTTCGGGCGTGATCACCACCGGCAGCGGCTCGTATTCGACCTGGACCAGCTCGGCCGCGTCTTCCGCCACGTAGCGGCTTTCCGCGACCACGAACGCGACCGCCTCGCCCGCGTAGCGCACTCGATCCGAGGCGAGACAGCGCTGCGTGCGGGGGTGCGTGAGGTTGGGGTGCGGGATGAGCAGTGGGAGGTCGACGCCGCCGAAAGGCAGGTCGGCGGCGGTGTAGACGGCCACCACGCCAGGCATCTCGCGGGCCGCGGACACGTCGATCGACGTGATGCGCGCGTGCGCGTACGGCGAGCGGACGAAGCAGCATTCGAGCGCGCCCTCTCTGATGTCGTCGGTGTAGCGTCCTTTGCCGCGGAGCAGGCGCTCGTCTTCCAGTCGCTGCACCGGCGCGCCGAACCATCGCGTCGTCATCTCGCGAGTTCATCCACGGCGCGGCGAATCGACGCATAGCCCGTGCACCGACACAGGTTGCCCGCGATGCCTTCGTCGATCTGCTCCAGCGTCGGCCTCGGGTGCTGCGCGAGCAGGCCGACGACCGACATGACGAAGCCTGGAGTGCAGAAGCCGCATTGCAGCGCATGGCGCTCGTGGAACGCCTGCTGCACAGGGTGCAGAGCGCCGCCGTCCCGGGCGAGACCTTCGATGGTCGTGATCTCATGGCCCTCCGCCTGGACCGCAAGCAGCAGGCACGAGCGCACCGGCGCCCCGTCGAGCAGCACCGTGCAGCACCCGCAAACGCCGTGCTCGCAGCCGACATGGGTGCCGGTCAGGCCGAGGTCGTGGCGGAGATGGTCGGCGAGAAGCCGGCGCGCGTCCTCCGGCGCCGGGCGGTCGACGCCGTTGACCCTCACGCCGCGAAGGCCTTCTCGGTCAGGACACGCACCAGGTGAAGGCGAAACTCAGGCGACGCCTCCAGGTCGCCGCTGGGCTGCAGGCCTCGCGACGGGTCGCGCGGGTCGGCGAGCACCGGAGTGGGCGCCACGCCGAACAACGCGAGCCTGCCGGCGGCGCGCACGACGCCGGCCAGGGCGAAGTCGCCGTGCCTGCGCGACTCCTCGAGGATCGTCCACGGCCGTGGAGAGTCCGGGAACCAGGCCTCGACAAGGACCTCGTCGGGCGACAACGACGTCTCGAACACGCCGGCGAAAAGCTCCTCGGCGGCGATCCTTCGCTCGCCCTTCGAAGACCTCGCGACGACATGCCCGCCAAGCGCGAGCAGCACGGCGGGAATCTCGGCGGCGGGGTCGGCGTGGGCGAGGCTGCCGCACACCGTGCCGCGGTTGCGGATCACGCGGTGCGCGACCAGCCTTGTGGCGGCGCTCAGCAGCGGGCAAACACGAGCCACGACCTCCGAGTCCTCCACCGCCGCCTGCCGCGCCAGCGCCTGTACGGCGACGCCGCCGTCCCGTTCGTAAATCCGGGCAAGGCCGCCGACGCGGTTGATGTCGACCAGGTGCGACGGGCGCGCCAGGCGGAAGTTCAGCAGCGGAATGAGTGACTGCCCGCCGGCGAGCACCTTCGCGTCCTCGAGCGAGGCGAGGAGCGAGCAAGCCTCCTCGACCGACGACGGCGCGTGGTACTCGAAAGGAGGCGGCTTCACTTTTCTAGCGGTCGAGGATGGCGACGGCCCGGCACAGCGCGGCCTCGCCGCCCTGGAACCGCCACGGGAAGCAGCCGAACATGACCTTGCGGTCGAGCACCTCGTCCAGCTGCCCGCCGAGGTTCTCGATGTGGATGATGTCGTGCGGGAACAGCAGCGTGTGCATGATCTGGTAGTCGGCCTTCGGAAAGATCTCGTCGAGGCCGCGGCCGAGCTTCTTCTCCGCCTCCTCTGCCTCGTCGGCGCGGATGCGCCGGATGACCGTGTTCATCGGGTGGTCGGCGCTTCCCGCGTCGACGGCGATCCAGCGGATGTGGCGGTCGAGGACCCATTCGGCGAACGCGCGAGCCGGGCCGGGGTGGCGGATGAAGTAGCGCGTCTCGTCGACGCGGGAGCGGTCGGTCCAGTTCTCGGGGTAGTAGCGGTGATAGCCGGTGCGGATGACCAGGATGTCACGCGCGTCGATCTTGATCCCAGTGTCCTTCTCCCAGCGCTCGAAGTGCTCCGGAGTGTAGATGTCGTAGTCGCCGAGGCCGTAGCGTTGCAGGTCGACCACGCACGCTGGGCCGATAAGAAAGTCGAGCGGGAGGTCGCCGATGAACTTGCCGCCGGTCATGAAGTGCGCAGGCGCGTCGAGGTGCGTGCTGACGTGGAGTGTCATCGTGATCTCCTGTCCGCCCGCCTTCTCGAACGCGAGGCGCTTGATCCAGCGGATCGCCGGGCCGGGATAGCCCGCGAAAGCCGGGGTGTGCAGGGAGAAGTCCTGGGTGAGGTCGAGGAATCTCACTTCACGAGCAACGATCGCTGGACTTTGCCCATCGCGTTGCGCGGCAGGCTGTCCACCTTCACGACACGCTTCGGACATTTGTAGGACGCGAGTCGGTCGTGGGCGAACGCGATGAGCTCCTTCTCGAGCTCCTTTTCGTTGGGCGCCTGAGCGCCCGAGGGCACCACGAAGGCGGTCACCTCCTCGCCCCACTTCTCGCTCGGCACCCCGGCGACGGCGACCTCGTGCACGGCAGGATGAGTCTCCAGCACCAGCTCGACCTCGCGCGGGTACACGTTGAAGCCGCCGGTGATGATCAGCTCCTTGATCCGGCCGCGGATGGCGAGCGTGCCGTCCTCCCCGATCTCGCCCACGTCACCCGTCTTGAAGAAGCCGCCGGCCGTGAACGCCTCGCGCGTCGCCTCGGCGTTGTTCCAGTAGCCGTTGAACACCTGGCCGCCCTTCAGCAGTACCTCGTCGAGCTCGCCAAGCTGCACCTCGACCCCGGGAAATGGGTAACCGACACGGCCCGGCTGCCGCGGACCGTCGTACGGGTTGGTGACGACGATGCCGCCCTCTGTGATTCCGTAGCGCTCGACAGGCGCCTGGCCGAGCAGGCGGGCGCACCGCTCGAAGAGCGCCGGCGGCAGCGGCGCCGAACCGCAGACGAAGACCCGGACACCGCTGAGGTCGGTCGGGTGCTCCTCGAGCCATTCGCAAAGGCGCTGGTACATCGAGGGCACGCCGAAGAACATCGTCCCGCCGTGGGTCAACTCCTCGACCACCGCCTCCGGGTGGAACGGGACGAGGACGGCGTCGCCGCCGCTCAGCAGCGTGCCGTGCAGGCCCATGCCGAGGCCGTGGAGGTGGAACAGCGGAAGCGCGTGGACGAGCGTGTCCTTTTCCGTCCAGCGCCAGACCTCGAGCGCGCCGCGGCCCTGCGCCAGCAGGTTGCCGTGGTCGAGCAGCGCGCCCTTGGGCCGGCCGGTGGTGCCCGACGTGTAGAGGATGGCCGCCGGGCTTCTGGCATCAAGGTCAGGCATAGGCGGCGCCGAGGCGCGCGGCAGGTGGTCAACGGGGACCGCCTCGAAGCCGAGCGTGCTTGCGATCTCAGCGCGTGGCGCGTCCGCGAGGACAAGCCTTGGCTGCGAGTCGTTCAGGATGTGCTCCGCCTCGGCGGAGTGGTAGTCGGGGTTCATCATGACCGCGCAGGCGCCCGCGCGTAGGACGCCGAGGTAGCCGGTGACCCAGTCGACGGAGTTCGCGGCGTAGATCGCGATCCGGTCGCCCGCCTCGACGCCCCGCATGCACAGGCCGCCGGCCACTTCGCCGGCCCGCTCGCGAAGCTCGTCCCGGGTGACCTGGCGATCGCCGGACCGCAGCACGACGTCGCGACCGGGTTTCAGCAGCGCCTCGGCGAGGTTGCCCGCCCGCAGCTTGCGCCGGATTTCGTCGAGAGTCGCGATCAGCGGGCGCTCAACGCCGTCCGGTGGCGGCGCTGGACGAGGAGGACGGCGCCTAGGATCAGCAGCGCGATCACCACCGGGAGCAGGAGCGGCGCGAGCACCGCGGTGGCGGCCAGCAGCGCCGAGGAGACGTCCTCCACCAGGGAGAGCGGTGGGCCGAGCAGGAAACCGTTGGCGAAGGGCCGGATCCCCGAGCGCGCCACGTGGACGGCCGTCGCGACGCTCCCGCCGACGAGCACGCTCGCGACGACCACGAGTCCAGGGTCCGCCGAGCTGATGGCGCCGGTTTGCGAGGCGAACAGGATCGCCCCGGCGGCGGCCGCCACCGGCGTCATGACCGCGTGGCCGATCGAGTCCAGCACCGGCACCTTGTCCATACCGAACTCGACCACCGCCAGCACCAGCAGGCCGTAGAAGGCGACGTCCGAGGCCAGGGCGTCATAGGGCGAAGCCAGGTGGACAAGGCCGAGCCGCGCCAGGAGGCTGACGATCAGGAGCGGCAGGCTGGCGTTCAGGCCGCTGGCGCCGGCCAGCCCGAACGCTGCCGGAAGGGTCAGCAACGCTGGGTTCACGTCAGGATCAGTTGTACCACCTAGTCCCTGGTGACAATCTCCGCCGGCTCTCGCTCCTCGTCCCGGATGTGGCCCGGGCGCAGCAGCTGGTACAGGGCGATCGCGCTCAGGGCGCCCAGGCCGAGGTTGTTGAACGTCAGCGTCAGGCCCCCGAGGTGGATCGGGATCGCCGTGGTGGCCGGGATGCCCGCGGCGATGATCAGCGGGATCGCCGCCACGGCCAGGTTGGCGCGGCGCGAGAAGTCGACCTTGGCGTCGACCCAGATCTTGCCGCCGATCACCGCGATCAGGCCGAACAGGTACATCTCGATGCCGCCCTGCACGCTGACCGGGATGCTGCGCACCAGGGCGCCGAAGATTGGGATGAAACCGAGAAGGATGGCGAAGAGCGCGGCGACGACGAACACCATGATCGAGAACACGCGGGTGATGCCCATGACACCGATGTTCTCGGCGTAGGTCGTCTCCCCGGTGCCGCCCAGGAGGCCGCTGATGGTCGTCCCCAGGCCGTCGCCCATGAACGTACGCCCGAGCATCGGGCTGAGGTCGCGTTTCATGATGCCGCTGATCGCGTAGACGTGCCCGGCGTTCTCGGCGATGAGGATGACCGGGATGAAGAAGAACAGGCTCAGCTCGCTGCCGAAGTTGCTGAAGTCCGGGAAGCTGAAGCTCGGCACGCCGACGATCGACGCCTTGCCGATGGCGCCAAAGTCGATGTGGCACGCGGAACCGGCCGCCTGGCAGGGCGGGTAGAAGGCAGACACGATGTAGCCGACGACGATGCCGATCAGCACAGGCAGGAGGCGAGGGAACCCGCGGAGGTAAACGGCGGCCGCGATTGCGGCCAGCAGCGTGACGGTGGCTGTGAAGGGCTCGCCCGCGTAGTTACCGGTCGCCGCGCTGGCCAGGGCGAGGCCGATGACGGCGACGACGGTACCCGTGACCACGGGCGGGAGCAGGAAGCGGATCGGGTTGACGCCGACGACGTGCACGACCGCTCCGATGGCCAGGTAGATGACCCCGGCGATGACGATGCCCGCGTACGCGTAGCCGTGATTGGGGTGCTGCGTGCCCTGGACGGCCAGCACCGAGCCGATGAACGAGAAGCTGGAACCCAGATAGCTCGGGACCTTGAAGCCGGTGACCGCCAGGAAGATCAGCGTCGCGACGCCGCTGAAGAAGATGACCGTGTTCGGATTGAAGCCGAGGATCAGCGGCACGAGCACGGTGGCGCCGAACATCGCCATCACGTGCTGGAGGCCCATGAGGATCGTCTGCGGCCAGCCGAGCCGATCTTCGGGATAGACGATGTCGCGCTCTCTGGCGCCTGTTGCAACGGCCATGGCGCTACCCCTCCCGACTTGCGCCCGGCCCACCCGGGCCCGGCGCTAAGTTAATCCCGCGATGTGGGCTTTGCAAGATGCCCTCCTGGCCGATGGGTCTCTTGCCGACGTCCTGGTCGAGGGCGAGCGCATCGTTCGCGTCGGTCCGGGGGCGGCGGCGGGCGTCTCGGACCTGATCAGCGGCTCCGGCAGGCTGGCCCTCCCGGCGTTCATCGACGGCCACGTCCACCTCGACAAGGCGCTGATCCGCGACGAGCTGCGTGAGCACGACGGAACCCTGGCCGGCGCGATCGGCGCCATCCACGAGCGCAAGCGGCGCTACACGGTGGAGGACGTCCGGGCCCGCGCCCGCGCCGTGATCGAGAAGTCCGTGCTCATGGGCGCGACGCGGCTCCGCTCCCACGTCGACGTCGACACCATCGGCGGCCTGACACCGCTGGAGGGAGTCCTTGCGGCGGCGGCCGACTGCGCGGACATCGCCGAGGTGCAAACGATCGCGTTTCCGCAGGAGGGCCTACTGCGCGACCCGGGCGCGTACGAGCTGATGGAGGCCGCGCTCGAGGCGGGGGCCGACGTCGTCGGCGGCATGCCCCACTGGGAGAGCGACGAGGCGGCGCAGCGCGAGCACGTGCGGCTGTGCTTCGAGCTCGCCGAGCGGTTCGACCGCGACCTTGACATGCACGTCGACGAAACCGACGACGCCGGCGTCCGGACGCTGGAGATGGTCGCCGATGAGGCGCTGGCGCGTGGCTGCGTCGGAAGGGTGTGCGCGGGCCACGTGTGCTCTCTCGCCGCCGCCGATCATGAGTACGCGGACCGGGTGATCGAGAAGTGCGCGCGGGCGGGGATCTCGATCGCGGCGAACCCCGGGACGAACCTGGTGCTGCAGGGCCGCGGCGACCGCGGCCTGGTGCGGCGGGGCACGACGCGGATCGCCGAGCTGCGCGCCGCGGGCGTGAACGTGCTGTTCGGCCAGGATTGCGTGAAGGACGGCTTCTACCCGTTCGGGCGCGGGTCGATGCTGGAGGTGGCGCTTATCTCGGCCCATGCCGCGCACCTGACCACGCGGGCCGACCTTGACTTTGCACTGCGAGCTGTCACGGACGGGCCGGCGCTGGCGATGCGGCTCGACGATTACGGACTCCGGCCGGGCGCGCGGGCCGACATGCAGCTGCTGCCGGTCGACTCGTGGGCCGAGGCGCTGCGGATGCAGCCGCTGCCGGAGAGGGTGTGGTTCCGCGGCCGGCTCGTCGCGGAAAGCGCTGCGCGGTGGGAGCTACACCGCAGCCATTAGGTGCGTCTTGCGCCAAAAAGCACCTATCCCAGTCGGCGGGGGTCCTCGGCCCTGGAGATTGGGCGGTCGAGGCGGAACCGCACCTGGCTCAGGTGGATCTTGTGGGTCACTCCCGGCGCCGTAAAGCCTGCTTCAAGGTGGCTGTTGTCGCAGAACGGCTTGTGCTTCGACTCCCCGCACCGGCACAGCGTCGCGCGCGGAAGGGTCTCCACCGACCCATCGTCGCGCGTGACGGTGATCTCGCCTGTGACCATCAACGGACCGTCGCGGATCGGCACCATGCGCACGCCCTCATGCGTCTCCTGCCGGCCACGGTCGAGGCGCCGATACTGCAGCGCACCGCTGGGGCATCGCTCGACCACCTGGGCCACGACCTCCGCGTCGGCCGAGTCGGGCATGACCCACGGCCGCCGTTCGAGCCTGAACACGTCAACGTCGCCGCGCAGACACTCCGCGATGTGGACGCACAGGTCGAGGTCGAAGCTGACCTCGATGTCCTTGCCGCGATAAACCTTCCTCACCTTCCCAACACTAGACTCAGACCTGCATGCCTGAGGGGGTGGCGACGAGACCGAGGGCCAGCGGCTCGCGGCGAGCGCCGGGCAAGGCGATGATCTCGTCGGAGCGGATCTCCAGGCGCGTGGAGCAGCTGGGCCGCGAGATCAGCGAGGTCTACGGCGGTAGCGACACCCCGCTCGTCCTCGTCGCGATCCTCAAAGGCGCCACGGTGTTCGCGGCCGACCTTCTGCGTAGCCTCTCCATCCCGGCCGAGCTGGAGTTCGTCCGCGCGGCCAGCTACGGCGCGGGGACGAAGAGCAGCGGACGGGTGAAGATCGCGCACATGGTCGAGGGCTCGCTCGAGGGCCGCCACGTCCTCCTGGTCGAGGATATCGTCGACTCGGGGCGGACGATCGACACGATCCTCAAGCGCTTCCGGCGGATGAAGCCGGCCTCGCTGCGTGTGGCGGCGCTGCTCGACCGGCCGGCCCGCAGGGAGGTCGACGTCCATATCGACTTCGTGGGCTTTGTCATCCCCGACCGCTTCGTCATCGGCTACGGGCTGGACTACGCCGGGCTGTACCGCGAGCTCCCCGGGATCTACTCCCTGAGCTGAGACCTAAGACCGGTAGGGCGAAGGCGCTCCCGGCGGAAGGTACGGCGTCGGGTCGACCGGCCGCTGGTTGATTCGCAACTCGAAATGCAGGTGCGGCCCGGTCGAGTTGCCGGTCGAGCCCTCCAGTCCGACCGGCGTCCCCTGGGTCACCTGCTGGCCGACCTTGACCAGCGCCGTGGAGAGGTGGCCGTACAGGGTGTCGAAACCGCCGGCGTGGGCGACGACCACGTAGATTCCGTATCCGCTGGAGGAGCTGCCGACGAGGGCCACCACCCCGTCGTCAGCCGCAAAGACGGGGGAGCCGAACGGCTCGACCATGTCGATGCCCGTATGGAAGTGTGGGTAGGCGCCGTACGCCGGTTCGAACCAGTAGGTGGTCGGACCGAACGGCTGGGAGACCTGCGCGTTCGGTTCGGGCCAGATGAACCGGTATTTCGTCGAGTGGCCGGCGCTGGTCGGGATCTGGCCGACGTTGTTGGACTGCAGCCAGAGCTGAAGCTGCGTCCACACCGACTGCATGGCGGCGGCGATGATCGCGTCCTGCTGCTGCTGCAGCATGTCCGCGACCGCCTGCGACAGCTGCGCCGACTGCCTGTCCAGCCTTGACAGCTCATAGCGCGTCTCCTCGATCTTGTCCTGCAGCTCCGCCATCGACTTTTCCTGCTGCGCCTGCAGGGCGCGCAGCTGCTCGAGCTCGGCGCTCAGCTGGTCGCGCTGCTTCACCTGCTCGTCCCGGGCGGCCTGCTCCTTCTCCCGCTGAGCCTGCAGCTCGGCCAGGTCTCTCGCCAGCGACGACTTGACCTCGGCGGCGCGCGAGCCGGCGACGTTGAGGTCCGCGACCCTGGTGAACAGGTCGCTCAGGCTCTGCGACTGGGCGAGCACGACCAGTACCGAGCCCGGCGACTCGTAAACCGCTCGCGCCAGCTGTCGAAGCTGCGTGCGCTCGGTCTCTATGCGCTCCGCCAGCAGCACCTCCCGCCTCTGCGCCTCGCCGATCTGCCGCTCCAGCTCTTCGATCCGACCGTTGGCGTCGGCGATCTGGCCCTGGAGCTGCGCCTGCTGCGCGGCGTTGGCCTGCAGCGATTGCTGGAGCTGCTGCTGGGCGGCCAGGGCGTCGGCCAGGTTGCTCCCAAGCTGGGCGCGGACCTGGTTGATGAGCGTGAGCTGCGATTGGGGATCGGTCGGCGAGCCTCCGGCGTTGACCCCGGCCCGGTCCGCGCTCACGAGCACGCCTGCCACCGCGAGCGCGAGCAGTACGCGCCTCAAGACTCCATGTGCCTCCGCAGGCTCAGGACAGAACAGCCGGACCCAAGCCCGGCGCCGGTCACCAGGACGATCGCACCGGCGATCTCCGCCACCGTGAGCGTCAGGCCGGGCGCGAACTGCATGAAACCGTTCGCGGCGGAAGCCACAGCTGCCGTCGCCAGACCAACGGTGACCAGGCCCGCGACGGCGCCGGCGAGCGCACCCGTGATCGCGCCCTCGACCACGAACGGACCGCGCACCATCCAGCGTGGCGCGCCGACCAGCTGCATGATCGCGATCTCATCGCGTCGCGCATTGATGGCGGCCTTGATGCTGTTCATCGTCACGGCGACGGCGACGAAGGCGAGCATGCCGACGAAGGCGACGCCCGCCACCGCGAGCCAGAAGAGCACGGCCTGGATCCGCTGATAGGCGCCCTGGTCATAAGACGTCGGCGTCACAGGGTCGACCACGCTGTCGTACCTGACCATGGCGTCGATCGCCGCCACGTCGGCGATGCTGCGGACGTGGACATCGATGCTCGCGGGAAACGGGTTGCTGTCGGTCGCGCCGGCAAACTCGGGGAGACCCGGCATCCGCCGCGCGCGCGCAAGGGCCGCGTCTTTGGAGACATAGACGACGCTGTCGATCCGGGGGTCGCTTCTCAGGCGGCTCTCCAGGGCAAACTCCTGGTCGCCCGAGGCGTCGTCTCGGATGTAGATGTGGAGCAGGGACGCCTGGCTCGCCTCGAACTGCTCCAGGTTGTAGAGCGTGAAGCCGGTAAGGCCGACAAGCCCCAGCATGACGAGGAGCACCGTCATGGAGACCAGAGCCGGAGCGGTGCTGCCCGCGTTGCGCGCCCAGTTTCGGGCTGCGCCCGCGAACATGTAGCGCGCGAGGTTGGTGGCCACGGCAAGAACCACGTGGCGACGGGGGAAGCGGGCCCTCACGACGACGCCAGCCACGCCATCCTCCCCGTCTGCCCGGCCGGTTGATCTCTCACAAGGCGGCCGTGCACCAAGGTCAGAACCCGCCGCTTGAGCCTGGTCACGATGTCGACGTTGTGCGTCGCCACGAGCACCGCCGTGCCCCAGGCGGCGATGTCCTGGAACAGGTCCATGATCTCCCAGGCCGTGCCCTGGTCAAGGTTGCCCGTGGGCTCGTCGGCGATGAGTACAGGCGGCTGCGCGACCACCGCCCGGGCGATGGCAACCCGCTGCTGCTGCCCGCCCGACAGCTGGTGTGGGAACGCATTGGCGCGATCGCCGAGGCCGACCGCCTCGAGGGCGTCCAGGGAGCGCTCCCGAGCCTCGGCGTCCGAGACCCGCAGGTCGCCGACCTGCAACCCGAAGGCCACGTTCTCGATCGCGGTGAGGCGGGGCAGCAGCTTGAAGTCCTGGAAGACCACGCCGACCCGGCGGCGCAGGTCGGCGACCCCCGACGGCTTCAGCGCGTGCGCCGGGACGCCGGCCACCCAGATCTTGCCGCTGCTCGGCCGGATCTCCCGGTTGATGAGTCGCATCAGGGTCGTCTTGCCGGCCCCGCTGGGGCCGACCAGGAAGGTCAGCTCGCCTGGCCTGAGCGCGAAATGGATGTCATCGACGGCAAGCCGTGATCCGTAGGACCTGCTGAGGCCGACGGCCTCGACGATGGGGCGGACTTCGACGATTGGGCGCACTTCTCCGTCATCGGCTAACGGCCCCGGCGAACGAACCCTGCGAAGCGGCGGCTAGACAGTTGGGACCGGCGCCGGCGCCGGCTTCAGGAAGTCCACCAGCTCTTCACTGTCGTTCCAGACTACGGTCGTGCGCCGGGGGTCCGTCCGGGCGACGATCTTGCCTCCACGCATGACGAGCTTGCGCGGGGCGACCAGGCGGATGGCGTCCATCTCCGTCGGCGCGGTGAACGCGCACAGGTCGGCGCGGCATCCCGGCAGCAGCCCGTACTTCTCGAGCCCGAGCGCGCTGGCCGGGTTCCAGGTGATCATGTCCATCAGCGTCCGCAGCTCGCCGTGCCCCGACATCTGGCCGTAGTGGGCCAGGACGAAGGCGGCCTGGAGCGGGTCGCCGTAGCCGAGCGGGTACCACGGGTCCATCACCGAGTCGTGGCCGACGCAGACGTTGATGCCGGCCGCCAGCAGCTCTTTGACGCGAGTGTGGCCCCGCCGGATCGGGTAGCTGTCGAACCTGCCCTGCAGCGTCGAGTTGTCGAGCGGGTTCGTGACCATGTGCATGTTCGCCCGCTTCAGGTTGTTGATCAGCCGGTACGCGTAGGCGTTGTTGTACGAGTGCATGGCCGTGGTGTGCGAAGCGGTGACGCGGCCGCCCATGCCGAGCCGGATGGTCTCCGCGGCCATGACTTCGACGAAGCGTGAATGCTCGTCGTCAGTCTCGTCGCAGTGAATGTCGACGCGCAGGCCCTTGTTGGCGGCCAGCGCGAACGCGAACTTGACCGAGTCCTCGCCGTATTCGCGGGTCAGCTCAAAGTGCGGGATGGCGCCGACGACGTCGACCCCCATGTCGATCGCCTTCCGCATCAGGTCCTGGCCGCCGTCGAACGACATGATCCCCTGCTGCGGGAACGCCACCAGCTGGATGTACATCTGGTCGCCGACCTCTTCGCGAATCTCGAGCAGCGCCCGCACCGCCCGCAGCTCGGGGTCGCAGACGTCGACGTGCGAGCGCACGAACTGGACGCCATTGGCCAGCTGCCACCTGAGCACCGT
>DATEGB010000124.1:0-4334 GCA_035280365.1 Candidatus Dormiibacterota bacterium
GGCCATCTCGACCAGATCCGCAGACTGGTCCTCGGGGTGCCCCCGGTGAATCCCGCCGATGCCACCTGTGGCCATGAACCGGATTCCGGCCATCCGCGCGGCTCGCACCGTGGCCGCGACGGTGGTCGCTCCAACTGTGCGGACTGCCGCCGCAGGTCCGATGTCGCGTGAGCTGACCTTCACCGAACCGGCTGCAATCAGCTCGAGCTCCTGATCGCTCAGGCCGATGCGAAGGCGGCCGCCCAGCACTCCGACGGTCGCGGGTACCCCGCCCTCCTCCCGGATCGCGGCCTCGCACCCGCGCGCGGCCGTGAGGTTGTGGGGGGCGGGGAGTCCCTGGCCCACGATCGAGGTCTCCAGCGCTACAACCGGATGGCCTTCCTCGATGGCCGCCAGTACCTCGGGCGCAATCT
The DNA here is from genome assembly GCA_035280365.1 of Candidatus Dormiibacterota bacterium. Taxonomy (GTDB): domain Bacteria; phylum Chloroflexota; class Dormibacteria; order Dormibacterales; family Dormibacteraceae; genus 40CM-4-65-16. The sequence goes on from DATEGB010000124.1 coordinate 414, forward strand.
GGATCAGCTCGCTCAGGACGGCCGCGCTCCCGCGCGCATGACCGACTGAGACGCCGCCTGCACACCCCTTTCCGCGGCCTCGACCGGGGTCGCTCCGTGCAGCCAAGCACTGCAGAATGCGGCCGCGAAAGCGTCGCCGGCGCCGGTCGGATCGACCGCCTTCACGCGGGGGGCGGGGATGGTGTGCCCGAAGACCTGACTTCCCGCCGCGCCCAGCTTCAGCACCGGCACCTGGGCGAGGCTCTCGAGGGGAACCGCGAGGGTCGTCGCCTCCGCCTCGGTCGCAAACAGCACCTCGGGTGCCAGCCGCGCCAGCACGTAGGCCATGCGCGCTGGGCCGTACGCGCGCAGTCCGCTCGCGGAGGAGAGATCGACAGCGAGCATGCCGCCCACGCTGCGCACGACCCTGATCGCCGCCCGTGTTGCGCTGGCGAGCGGTTCGAGAAAGAGCGAATAACCGGGGACGTGGAGCAGCTTCGCGTCGTTGAACCATCGCTCGTGCAGGTCGTCCGGGACGAGGCCCACGCTCGCGCCTCGCTGCGTGGCCATCGTGCGCGTGCCGTCTGGGCCGACGACGACCGCGACGGCGCCCGTAGGCTCGGCCGCCCACACGACCCGCACCTCGACTCCGCGTGACTCGAGGTCGGCGACCAGACGGCGGCCGGTGTCGTCGTCTCCGACCCGGGTGACCAGCCGCACTCGCTCGCCGAGCGCCGAGCCCCAGGCGCAGAAGTTGGCAGCTTGTCCGCCACCACCGATCGTGATCGACGCCGGCGAATCGTCGTCAGGTACGAGCGGGCCCTGAGGCACGATTCGCACGTCGAGCACGAGGTCGCCGATGGAGACGATCACGACGGGTCGAGGATAGCGAAGCACTCATCAACTTCCCAGCCCTCTCCGAGAGTGTCCCCATGCGCGCCGCAGAAGGTCTCCGTAGTGGCATCGATCGGTTGCTCGCGCTCTCTTCCAGTGCGCCTTACCGCGGTCATCTGGAGACGCCTTTCGTTCGTGGCGCTGCTGGCCGTGACCCTCCTTCTCTATTTATGGGGCCTCGACCGCAACGGCTGGACGACCGGTCTACGACCTGACTCCGGCTTCCTGAACCAGACCCCAATCGGCCAGCTTCGTTCGCAGCGACTCCTGCGCTCCCTCCGGCAGAGCCTGGACGGGTGGCGCCGACCACGGCTCGCAGATGCCGAGGGCGTGAAGCGCGGCTTTGATGGCCAGAGGGAAGATGCCCTCGCGCAGCGCGGCCACGAGCGGGTACAGCCGCTCCTGGCTCGAACGGGCGGCCTGGAGGTCGCCGGCTTTGAAGTGCTCATAAATGCTGACCACCCAGTGCGGCGCGACATTGCCCGCGCCGCAGATCGTGCCCGTGCCGCCCATCACGAGTGACGCCAGAAGCATCGTGTCGCTGCCGGTGAAGACACGAAACGCCGGCACGTCGCGAGTCGCGACGCAGACGCCCTCGAAGTACTCGAAGTCGCGGCTCGAATCCTTGATGCCGGCGATGACCCCCTCGAGCGCGAGCGTGGCCACCGTCGCCGGTTCGGCGACGACCTTGGTGAACTGCGGGATGTTGTAGACGAGGAGCGGCAGCCGCGCACCCTCGGCGACGCGGCGATAGAAGTCCAGCACGGCCGGCTGTGACATCGGGTAGTAGAAGGGCGGCGCGACGAGCACCGCGTCGGCGCCTGCGTCCGCGGCAGCCTGGACCTCGGCGCGGACGGAAGCGAGCGTGCTCTGGGCTACTCCGCAGATCACAGGTACGCGTCCGGCCGCGGCCTGGATCACCGCCCGCAGGATCTGGCGCCGCGAGGGTTCGTCAAGGGCCGCGGTCTCGCCGGTCGAGCCGAGCGGGAGCAGCCCATGGACTCCGCCGCCGAGCACATGCTCAACGAGCCGGATGATCGCTGCGCCGTCGACGCTGCCGTCGCTCTTGAGCGGTGACGCCAGCGCCACCAGCACTCCGGAAACCTGCTCCAACCGATGCACGACTACGGGGCCGCCGAGACCAGCCGGTTGCGCAGAGTCCCGATGCCCTCGACCTCGGTCTCCATGACGTCGCCCGGCTTCAAGAACTCCGGAGGCGTGCGGGCAAAGCCCACGCCGTCAGGAGTGCCGGTGGCCATGATCGCGCCCCCAAGAAGCGTCATTCCCTTCGAAACCCACTCGATGAGCGCATCAACGGGATGGATCATGTCTTTAGTGTTGCCGTCTTGCTTCACCACGCCGTTGACCCTGAGTAGAAGCCGCAGCGACTGCGGGTCGGGGATCTCGTCAGGCGTTACGATCCACGGGCCGATCGGGCAGTAGCCGTCAAGGCTCTTGCCCTTGAAGTACTGGCCTCCCCAACCGAACTGGACGTCTCGCGCGCTGACATCGTTCAGCGCGACATAACCGAATACGAAGTCGGGCGCGTGCGCTCGCGCGACGTTGCGGCCGCGCCGGCCGATGACGACGCCGAGCTCCACCTCCCAGTCGACCTGAGAGCTCACGTCGGCGTCGATCACGACATCGTCGTACGGGCCGGCGATCGTCGTGATCGCCTTGGTGAACACGGTCGGCGGATCGACAGCCTTGCCCGCCGCTCGGGCGCTCTCCTCGGCGTGAGCCTTGTAGTTGCGCCCGATGGCGATCACGTTGCCGCGTGGCTGGGGCAGCGGCGCCAGGATCTCGACATCATGCAGACGGTGCGTCCGTGTCGTCACCGACGCGGTCGCGTTCCTCGCTTCCGTCAGACCGTCCTCTCCAGCATCGATCAGGGACAGCATGTCCGCCGGCTCCGCGAGCTCGACCACCTCGTCTTCGGCGTCGGGTCGCAGCACACCCACGCGCGAAACACCCTCGCGGCGGAACGTCAGCAGTTTCATGTCAGGCGGACTCCGACTCGACGTCGAATCTCAGGCGCTGGCCGATGAGCCTGGCGCACTCCCGCATCAGGTCGAGGATATCTTGCTGGATCTCGACGCGTTCCTTGCTCGCGCCGCACAAAGTGCCGAAGAACCGGCCCTCGGCGGTGAACACGGGGTAGGAGATGAACGTGCGAATCTCGAGCAGCCTCGCCACGCTGGACTTTGGAAACTGCTTCTGGGCGTCGTCGGTGTAATTCGGTCCGCCCTCGACCACGAAACGGCACACCCCTTCCGACCACGGCAGGGTCACGTCCTCGGGGATGTGGAAGAGCTCACTCCGGTTGACCGAGAAGACGATGTACTGCTCATCGGAGATGAGCCTGGTCTCGGCGAGGTACGTCGAGCTCAGGCCGGTGAGCTCGGCCAGCCGGGCCAGCGTCCCTCGCGCGACGGTCTCGAGATCGTCCCCGCCCTCGGCGGCGGCCTGTTCCAGCAGCTCGCGCGCGGTCGGCGCCATGCGAAGTACGGTATCAACGTTGGTCCGCAATCTGATCGGGTCAGAGTGGCGCTTGCCGGCGGAGAACCTGCGGTCGCTGCCGGTCTACAACCCGGCCACTGGCGAGGTGATCGAGCAGGTCCCGCTCTCGGACGCTCGCGAGGTGGACGACGCCGTCCGCGCCGCCAGGGTAGCGTTTGGGACCTGGTCGCTGACGCCGGTCATGGACCGGGTCCGCCTGATGTTCCGCTTCAAGGCCTTGCTCGAAGACCACGTCGACGAGCTTGCCGCCCTCATCACTCGCCACCACGGCAAGACGCTGGACGAAGCCGGCGGTGAGGTCAGGCGGGGGATCGAGGTTGTCGACTTCGCGTGCGGCGCGCCCACGCTGTTGCAGGGCCGCACACTCCGCGATGTCTCGGCCGGTGTCGACCAGGACCTCTACCGGTATCCGGTAGGAGTCTGCGCGGGCGTACCGCCGTTCAACTTCCCGGTCATGATCCCGCTCTGGATGTTCCCGCTCTCGGTCGTGGCGGGGAACACCTTCATCCTCAAGCCGTCGGAGCGCAC
>DATEGB010000125.1:0-31940 GCA_035280365.1 Candidatus Dormiibacterota bacterium
CTTGCGGCCCGAGTGGGGCGGCCACTCCATCTCGAAGCTCACGCTGGCGATGCGCGTCGGGTCGACGTCCCCCTCGACCGCCCAGGCGTGGACGACCTTGCCGCTGGCCTGACGGACCGAGCCGAGCGGCCGGAGCTCTCCTGCCGGGGCGTCTTGGCCCAGCTCCTCGCGGAACTCCCGCCGCGCCACGTCGACCGGTGTTTCGCCGGGCTCGATCTCGCCCTTGGGGATCGACCACGCGCCGTCGTCCCGGCCCTTCCAGAAGGGTCCTCCGGGGTGGACGAGGAGGAGTTCGCGGCGACCGCCACGGCTCCGATGCACCAGCAGCCCCGCGCTCTCGGCGCTCAAGACGCGCGTGGAAAAATCGTTCGTGACAACCGGTCCTCTTCCTTATATAGTGTCGGCCCGTCGGAAGGGAGAGGGGTCGGGTCGCGTATCCATCCTGACCCACATTTAGTGGAGTGCCCCTGGCACATTGACTTTCACCGTCAACGCCGCGACGGTTGGCAGCCTCAAGGGTATCGGCGCATTCGCCGCTGCCTTCGTGACTTCGGTGAGCCTGATCGCCCAGAACGTCGAGACGGTTGCTCCTCCGACCCCAGCCCCCGGTTCGGACGCTTCCGGCTGACTAACGCTTCGCCGGCTTCCACTCCAGGGGCAGGCCCGCCTCGAGGTGGGCGAGAGCATCGTCGACGACCTTGAGCAAATCCACCTTCGGGTTGTCGACGATGGCCAGCATCGCGGCCAGCAGCACCCCGAGCACCGCTCCGGCGATGTTGTGCACCGCGAAGTCGTCCTGCTTCCTTCCCACGCGCGGCGCCAGGAGGTGGGCGATCTGGTCCACCAGCCCGGCGAACTGACTCAGCATCGCGCCTCGAAGCTCCGGGGTCGTCGCCAGCAGCTGCATGCGTTGCCGCATCACGGCGTCCTGCTCCGGCGTCAGCTTGCCGAAGACGGCCCGCATGGCCATGCGCAGGCGGCGAACGGGGTGCGTGTCGGCAGGCTGCGCGTCGAACGCGGCGATGACCAGAGGATCCAGCTCGTCCTCGAAGACGACGTCCTCTTTGCTCGGGAAGTAGTTGAAGAACGTGCTGGGCGAGATCTCGACGGCCTCGGCGATGTCCTCGACCGTCGTCTCGTCAAAGCCCTTGTCCAGAAAGAGGCGCATCGCCTCTCTCTGGATCGAGGCTTTGGTCTTGAGCTTCTTGCGTTCGCGTAATCCGATTTCCAATCAGGCTACCTTCTCAGCCGCAGGATGTTCCGCCTCGGCCGCCATCGTCTCGCGCCCGGGCAGGAAGAGCAAGGCCGCGACCGCCGCCAGCGCGGCTATCGCCGCCGAGAGGACGAGCGCGGTGTCCATGCCCTGCACGAACGAGCTGCGCACCGAGGTCAGCAGCGCGGTCGAGTGCACCTGCGCCGCCACAGCGACGCCCGCAAATACGCTTCGCTTCACCAGCTCCGCCGCTACGGGCGGAAGCCCGGCCAGGGTGAGCGACGACTGGTAGACCGTTACCAGCACGCTGCCGAAGATGGCAGACCCGAGCGGCGCGCCAACCTTCTGCACGGCCTGGATCAGCGCCGATGCGACGCCGCTCTTTTCGCTCGGGATGGTCTTGAGGGCTGAAGAAGCAGCCGTCGCGAACGCGACTCCCATGCCGAACCCCAGCAAGGCCATCCAGCCGGCGATGAACGCCGCGCTGGAGTCCACTGCGGTGGTGGCCGCGATGAGTAGGGCCACGGTGGTGATGGCGAAGCCGAACGCCACAGTGGCCTTCGCGCCTGCCCTCTGCGCGACGCTGTCCGCCGGCACGGCGCCGGCGACCATGCCCCCGATCAGGGGGAGGAGCCGGACGCCGGAGCCTTCCGGGTCCAGCCCGAGCACGCCCTGGAAGTACTGCGGCAGCGTGAAGACCAGGCCGATCAGGGCCAGGCCTCCCAGGGCGGCGAGGATGGTCCCCCAGGTGAAGCCGCGCGACTGGAACAGGGCGAGGTCGATGAGCGGACGCCCCCCCGGGCGGGCCGTCAGCCGGCGCTCCCAGAGGAAGAAGCCGATGGACAGAACCAGCCCGACGGCCAGCACAGTCAGGGACGGACCGTCGGTCCAGCCGTTGCGGCCCAGCTCGATCAACCCATACGTGACGCCGACCAGGCCGGCGGTGACCACCACGATGCCCACGAGGTCAAGCGACGGCTTCTCAGACGCGCGCGACTCGGGGACGATGGTCAGGACGGCGAGCATCCCGACGATCGCGACCGGCAAGTTCATCAGGAAGATCCATCCCCACCAGTAGTTGGTGAGGAGCCAGCCACCGAAGATCGGCCCGATGGGGAGGGCGAGGAAATTGGCTGCTGCCCAGATGCCGACCGCCCGCGGCCGCTCGGCCTCCGAAAACAACACGGTCATCACGGAAAGCGCCATGACCACGATGGCCGCGCCCGCCGCACCGAGCAGCACCCGGCCGGCGATGAACTCGCCAGGATCGACCGCCAACGCGCACGCGACCGACCCCAGGCCGAAAAGGACGAGCGCGCCCAGCAGGACGCGCTTGCGTCCAAACCGATCGCCCAGCACGCCGGCGGGCAGCATCCCGGCCGCCAGGACAAGCGCGTAGGCCGAGGAGAACCACTGCAGGTCCGACTCTGACGCCTTCAGGGCGCTCGCCAGAGTCGGCAGGGCCACGCTGAGCACCGAGACGTCCAGGCCCACCGCCAGCACTCCAAGGTCCAGGGCGGCCAGCGCCCACCATCTCCGCATCCCTATTGACTGCATTTCACCACCTCCTATAGGTTTTGAGGTAATTGTAAATTAGATATTCTATAAAAATCAAGCGGCTGTACCAAAGAGGAGTCCATTTGGTGCGCGGACGGAGGGCCGGCGGCGCATGATTTGAGAAGTAAGCCGGCGCCCGAACGGCGGGGGTTGTGGTCCCGCAGCGCGAATGGGCGCCGCATCCGCGAAGAGGAGGCTCAATGGACGAAGAGGGTGCCTACGCGCGCTTCTGCGCCACTGTCGACGCGGCGTCGGCGGTGGCCGGAATCACCGATCCGGCGTTGCTGGAACGCATCAGACGTCCGGAGCGGATCCACGAAGTCTCGATCCCGCTCGTTCGCGACGACGGCCGCCGGGAGCTTCTGACCGGCTACCGCGTCCAGCACAGCTCGGCGCGCGGACCCTACAAGGGCGGCATTCGCTATCACCCCAACGTGACGCTCGATGAGGTCATGGCCCTCGCCGGGTGGATGAGCATCAAGACCGCCGTCGTCAACATCCCGATGGGCGGCGGCAAGGGAGGGGTCACCGTCGACCCGCACGAGCTCTCGCCGCGCGAGCTCGAGGCCCTGACGCGTGCTTACACCGAACGGATCTGGCGCGTCATCGGCCCGCTCGTCGACATCCCCGCGCCCGACGTCAACACCGACGCCCGCATCATGGATTGGCTCGCCGACGAGTACGGCCGTCTGTCCGGCCTCGCCGACCCGGCGGTCGTCACCGGCAAGACGGTCGAGCACGGCGGGTCGCTCGGCCGCGACAAGGCCACCGCGCGCGGCGGCTTCGACGTCCTCGAGGCGGCGCTCGCCGCCGCGGGCGAGGACCTGCGCGGCAAACGGGTCGCGATCCAGGGCTTCGGCAACGCCGGCGCCAACGCCGCGCTCCTTCTGCGCGAGGCGGGGGCAAGCATCGTTGCGGCGTCGGACTCGACAGCGGCGGTCGTCGCGCCCGGCGGACTGCCGGTGGTCGAGCTCGCCGCCTACAAGGAGCGCAACGCGCACTTCTGCGACATGACGAACCTCGAACGCAAGCGCGCCGACGCGCCGCTTTACGAGGAAGTGGACATCCTGGTCCCGGCGGCGCTCGAGGGCCAGATCACGAGCGAAAACGCCGGCCGCGTGAAGGCGCGGTGGATCCTCGAGCTGGCGAACGGGCCGACCACGCCCGAGGCCGACGAGGTGCTCGCGCGCCAGGGCGTGCACGTGCTGCCCGACATCCTGGCCAACGCCGGCGGCGTGGCCGTCAGCTACTTCGAGTGGGTGCAGGACCTTCACTCGGAGCGGTGGCTGCTCGAGGAGGTCGAGGCTCGGTTGGCAGTCGTGATGCGCCGCGCCTACGACGCGGTCACCGCGATGGCGAACGAGAAGGGCGTCTCCATGCGCCTCGCGGCCTACGCAGTGGCCCTGCAGCGCATCGCGGCCGCGATCAAGGAAGGCGAGACCGCGCCGCGCCGCAGCATCACGACCGTCATCATGTAGTCATGGGCAGCGACAACGCGTGGGAGAAATTCGAGTCCGACATTCGAGGTCTGGCCGGGGAGCTGAAGCGGCACTACCGAAACGCCGGCAACGCCACCGACGAGGCTGAGGTCAAGCGCTCGCTCGACCAGTTGAGGCAGGCGGCCGACTCGGTGTTCCGCTCCGTCGAGAGCACGACCAGGGACCCGGAGGTCAAGTCGAAGACCAAAGAGGCCGCGAGGTCTTTCGGCCTTGCGGTGGCCGAAACGTTCCGCGACCTCAGCGACGAGATCGAGAAGGCGGCGCGCCGCCCCTAAGCCGCCCGAGGGCCTCCGCCCACGCCCTGTCTGACCGCAAGCACCCGGGCGACGTCGGCGGGGGAGACGATGCCGACAAGCTGACCGTTGTCGAAGACGAGCACGCGCTGCTCGATGTCGCCGCCGATGCGCTGTATCAGTGCCGAGAGGTCCTCCCGAGGGTTCGTCACCGGCACCTCGGCGATCGGGCGCGCCACCTCGCGCAGGTGACGGGTGGCGCGCTCGCCGGCCGGCATCCGCACCAGGTCGGACAGCCGCACCACGCCTGTCAGCTTGCCCGAGGCCTCGTGCACCGGGTAGGTGGTGAAGCTGTGGTTCGGCGCCACCGACTCGAGGAAGGTCTCGACGGTCACCCAGTCCGGCAGCGTGACCACGGGCGAGGTCATGGCGGCCGAGACCGGGACGGAGCGCAGCACCGACCGAATGGTCGAGCCGGCCTCCTCTGACGCCCCGGCCGAAAGTAGGAACCAGCCGAGGAAGGCAAGCCAGATCCCGTTGACAGCCTGTCCGACGAACAGCTCCAGGACTCCGACCGCGATCATCAGGTAGGCGAAGACGCGGCCGACGCGGACCGCGTTGTGCACGCCGCGCTGGCGGCTGCCCGACCTCCACCAGAGGATGGCGCTGAGCAGCCGCCCGCCGTCGAGCGGGAACGCGGGCACGAGGTTGAACAGCCCGAGCGCCGCGTTGATGAACGCCAGCCAGATGAGGAGACCTCGCAGGAGGTCGTTCGGGGCAAGCTGCACGCCCGCCGCTGCGAGCGCCGCGACCGCGAAGCTCGTCAGGGGGCCGACGCCCGCGATGAACGCCTCGGAGCGCGCGCTGGCCGGCTCGCCCTCCAGCCTCGAGACTCCGCCGAAGAGCCAGAGCGTTATCCCCGCGACCTTCACCCCGCTGCGTCTGGCGACGAGCGCGTGCGACAGCTCATGCGCCAGCAGCGACACGTAGAAAAGGATGGCGCCGGCTGTGGCCGCCGCGACGTAGGCGGTTGCGCTTTGCCCGGGAGCCAGGTCGGGCAGCGTGGCCGAGGCCAAGGACCAAGTGACCAGGGCGAAGATGAAGATCAGGCTCCAGTTGGCCCCGATCTCGATGCCGAACAGCCGCCCGAGCCGGATGCTCGGTGTCACTGTGCGAGTCTACCGTCGGACGTGAGCGACTCCTTGACGCTCGTCGATTGCGCAAGCCTGTCGGCCGAGGAGGCGCTGTCGAAGCTGGGCTCTTCGGCGGAAGGCCTGAGCCCCGCCGAAGCGGCGAATCGCCTGCGCGCCACGGGCCCGAATGCGATCGTCACCCACGACGTCCGCGCCCTGAGCATCCTGTGGCGGCAGCTTCGCAACCCTCTGCTCATCCTGCTCGCCGCAACCACGCTCGTCGCCCTGGCGACGGGCGACCGCACTGACGCGGCGATCATCCTCGCCATCGTCGGCCTCTCCGTCGGCCTGGGCTTCATCAACGAGTACCGCTCGGAGCGCGTCGTCGAGGCCCTGCACTCGAGCATCCGTCACGCCGCGCAGGCGGTGCGCGGCGGCCAGGCCGTCGCGGTCGACGTGACCCAGCTCGTGCCCGGGGACGTGGTGCAGCTGCGCATCGGCGACCTCGTTCCAGCCGACCTCCGCCTGCTCACGGTCCGCGAGCTGGAGTGCGACCAGGCCGTGCTCACGGGCGAGGCGATGCCGAAGACGAAGTCCGCTGACCCGGAGACCGACCAGGGCGCGGGGGAGCTCGGATTGGGATGCGCGGCCTACATGGGAACCACGGTGCGTGGTGGCTCGGGCACGGGCGTCGTGGTGGCCACCGGGTTGGCCACGGAGTTCGGCAAAATCGCCCGGCGCCTCGGCGAGCGCCAGCCCGTCACCGCCTTTCAGCGTGGGTTGCGCAGCTTCTCCATGCTGCTCGTCTGGGTGACGGCGACCCTGGCCGGAGGCATCTTCGTCGCCAACTCGCTGCTGGGCCGCCCTGTCCTCCAGTCGGCCCTTTTCTCGCTCGCGATCGCGGTCGGGCTAACCCCTCAGCTGTTGCCGGCGATCGTCACCGTGAGCCTGGCCTCCGGCGCCCGCAACCTGGCCCGCAAGCGCGTGGTCGTCAAGCGCCTGATCAGCATCGAAGACCTCGGCAACATCGAGATCCTCTTCACCGACAAGACCGGGACCCTCACCGAGGGGCGAATCGCATTCCGGGAGGCGATCGCTCCCGACGGCAAACCGGACGAGGAGGTGTTCCGCCTCGGCGTGCTCTGCACGGCGACCGATCGCTCCGACGCGACTGGCTCGGGCAACCCGCTCGACCAGGCCCTCCTCGACGCGGGCACGCCGCCGCCGGGCTACAGAGTCGTCGACCAGCTGCCGTTCGACCACGAGCGGCGCATGATGTCGAGCCTCGTCGAGCAGCCTGACGGGTCGCGCGTCCTGATCACGAAGGGCGCGCCGGAGTCGGTGCTGGCGCACTCGAGGGCCGTGCCGGCCGCCGCGTGGCCGACGCTGGACCGCGAGTTCGCGTCCGGCGCGCGGGTGGTCGCGGTGGCGACGAAGCCGTGGGGCGGCGGACAGCAGTGCGCGCCCGCCGACGAGCACGACCTCGAACTGAAGGGCTTCCTCGGTTTCATCGACGCGCCCAAGGCCGACGCCGCCGGCTCGCTGCGCAAGCTCAAGGCACTCGGGGTCGAGGTGAAGATCGTCACCGGCGACAACGCGGTCGTCGCCCAGACCGTGTGCAAGATGCTCGGTCTCGACTACGGCGAGTCGATCAGCGGGCCCGAGCTCGAGAAGATGACCGACGCCGAGCTGAACGACCGGTTGCCCAGGACCGGGATCTTCGCCCGGGTCTCGCCCGAGCAGAAGTCGCGCATCATCGCGTCCCAGCAGGCGCTCCACAAGGATGTCGGCTTCCTCGGCGACGGCGTGAACGACGCGGTCGCGCTGCGCAACGCCGACGTCGGCATCTCGGTCGACACGGGCAGCGAGGTGGCGAAGGACGCCGCCGACATCGTCCTTCTGGGCAAGGACCTCGGCATCCTCGCCGGGGGCGTGCTCGAGGGTAGGCGGATCTTCTCGAACACCATGAAGTACGTGCTCATGGGGACGTCCTCGAACTTCGGCAACATGTTCAGCGCGGCGGGCGGGTCGCTCCTGCTCAGCTTCCTGCCGATGACGCCGACGCAGATCCTGCTCAACAACCTGCTCTACGACACGGGCGAGATGACGATTCCCACCGACAAGGTCGACCCCGAGATGCTGGAGCGCCCGGCGCAGTGGGACATCCGCATGATCCGGCGCTTCATGTTGTTCTTCGGACCGATCAGCTCGATCTTCGATTACGCAACCTTCGCGGTGATGTTGTTCGTCTTCCACGCGCGCGGCAGCCTTTTCCAAACCGCGTGGTTCACCGAGTCGCTGGCGACGCAGAGCCTGGTGATCTTCGCCATCCGCACCAAGCGCGTGCCGTTCTTCCGCTCGCGGCCTGGTCTCGCGCTCACGGGCGGCACGCTGGGATCGCTGGTGGCGGCCCTGGTCATCCCGTACACGCCGCTCGCCCGGCCGTTCAGCTTCACGCCGCTGCCGGTGGGCTTCCTCGCCATCCTCGCGTTGATGGTCGTGACGTATCTCGCCCTGGTCGAGCTGGGAAAGTACTTGTTCTTCGTCCGCGGACGGCGGCCGCCGCTACCCGCGCACCTCGTCCAGCGGTGGCGGCGCGAGCCTGCGCTGCAGACGGTCGAGCGGCTGGCCTCGCGGTGGTCAGAGCACCCGCGCCGGCGTCCGACCTGATTTGGCATTCGCCGGCGATTGGCTTTAATCCCAGCCGTTCAGAGGTGCATTCGCCGGCGATTGGCGCTAAATTCGCGACCTGAGCTGTCAGCGACCGAGCGCGCGCCTGGCGTGGTCGAGCTTGCGCGGGTCCGCGACCACGTAGACGCGGGTGATCGCGCCGGCCTTCGCGGTCAGAGCGATCACCGCCGCGAGCTCGCCCCCGCGATAAGCCACGATCCCGGGCTCGCCGTTGATGTCGCGCGCCTCCATTGTCGTGCCGGACGCCGGGCCAAAGAACCGCATCACGTTCTCCGACACTTTGGTCGGCCCGACGTTGGGCTGCCGCACCGGCGCGAGCAGGCCACCGACGTCCGCCCAGCCGGCCACCGACGGGTCGAGGAGGGGCAGCAGCCGGTTCACGTCGCCTGAGGCGCACGCCGCGATGAAGGCATCGACGATGCGCTGGTGCTGGTCGCGGTCGAAGACGAAGCGCGCCTCGCCCGCCTCCTCCTTCACCCGGCGCCGCGCCCGGCTCGCCAGCTGGCGGCAGGCCGCGGGGGTGCGGCCGACCATCGTCGCGATCTTCTCGAACGGGTACTCGAATACGTCGTGGAGCACGAAGACGACGCGCTCCGCGGGCGACATGCGCTCGAGGACGATCAGCATTGCCATGCGTACGCTCTCGTCGAGCGTCACCACGCTCGCGGGATCGGCGTCCACGATGGGCTCCGGAAACCACGGTCCGACGTACGCCTCGTGCCGGACACGCGCGGAGCGCAGATAATCGAGGCACAGGCGGCTCACGACGACCACCAGCCACGCCCGCACGTCCTCGATCGGGTCGAGGTCGGTGCGGAGCAGACGTGTGAACCCCTCCTGGACGATGTCCTCCGCGTCGGTGTAGCTGCCGAGCAACCTGTAGGCGACGTCGAGCAGAAAGCCGTGGTGCTCCGCCCACGCCTGGTTGAACCCGGAACCCTCGATCACTTCGCCCTTCAAGACGAGATGCCCACTGCGAATGTGACATAGAGCGCCAACGTCACACGTCGCGGCGCCACCTCGTCCTAGGCGCATGAAACACCAAAGAACGCTCCACCTCGGTCCGCGGGCTCGGCGGGCGGTCCGCTTCGTCGCTCGCTTCGTCAACCCAGTCGTGCTGCTGGTGGCCGGCCGCCGCTGGATGCCGGTCGTCGGCGTGCTGCGCCACCGCGGCAGGCGTTCCGGCCGCGTTTACGCGAGCCCGCTCGGCATGCGGCCGTCCGCCGACGGTTTCGTCATCCCGCTGACCTTCAGGGAGAGCGCGGCGTGGTACCGCAACCTCCTGGCGGCGGGGAGCGCCGAGGTCACCTACGCCGGCCGTCGACACGACGTGCAGGGCCCCGAGGTCATCGACTACGGGCTCGCGGCGCCTTTCTTCCCCCGTTACGAGCGCCTGCAGTTTCGCGCTCTCGGCATCACCCAGTTCTTGCGACTGACATCAGTCGACTCCAGGGAGGTTCCCATGTCCAACCGCCGCCGCTCCACGACCCTCGCCCTCGGCGTCATCACGACCGCGCAGTTGATGGTCGTGCTCGACGTCGCCATCGTCAACGTCGCCCTTCCGTCCATCCAGCGCGCGCTCGGCTTCGACGCCACCGGGCTCGAGTGGGTCGTCAACGCCTACGCGATCGCGTTCGGCGGCCTGCTCCTGCTGGGCGGACGCGCCGGCGACATGTTCGGCCGCCTGCGCGTGTTCGTCCTCGGCACCGTGCTCTTCACCGCCGGATCGCTGGCCGGCGGCCTGGCCGGATCCTCCACCGCGCTCATCCTTGCGCGCGCTTTGCAGGGCGTTGGCGCGGCCATCGTCGCGCCGACCGCGCTCTCGCTGGTGGCCGACACGTTCGCCGAAGGCGCCTCGAGGAACCGCGCGCTCGGCGTCTACTCCGCGGCTTCCGCGTCCGGTGGTGCGCTCGGCCTCTTGCTCGGTGGTGTGATCACCAACTACTTCTCGTGGCGCTGGATCCTGTTCGTCAACGTCCCGGTCGGCGTCGCGCTGGCACTCATTGCTCCGCGTGTGCTCGCCGCTTCGCCGGCCCGTCGCGGCCGGCTCGACCTGCCCGGGGCCGCGGCCGTGACCGCGGGCGCGACGCTGCTCGTGTACGGCCTGTCGCGGGCCGCCATCCACGGATGGACGGACCAGGTCACCGTCGTCACGCTCGGCGGTGGGTTCGCGCTGCTCGCGGTCTTTGTCGCTCTCGAGGCGGTCAGTCGCTCGCCGCTGATGCCGCTCGGCATCTTCGCCAATCGCATCCGCAGCGGCGCTTACGCGCTGTCGCTGACCACCGGCGCCGCCCTCTCCGGCACGCTGTTCACGCTCACCCTGTTCCTCCAGAACGTGCTCGGACTGACACCGCTGCAGGCAGGCTTCGCGTTCCTTCCGACCGCGGCCGGCGTGGTCGTCGGCGCCGGCGTCACCTCCCGGCTCATCGCCCGCACCGGCCCGCGCCTGCCGATGGCGGCCGGCGCGCTGATGGCCGCGACCGGGCTGTTCTGGCTGTCGGCGATCACCGACCACGCCGCCTATCCGGCTGCGGTGCTCGGACCCCTGGCCGTGCTGGCCGTCGGCCTAGGCCAGGTCTTCGTCTCGACGAGCACCACAGCCATCGCCGGTGCGCGGCGCGACGAGTCGGGGATCGTCTCCGCGGTGCTGAACGTGGGCCGCCAGCTCGGCGGCTCGATCGGCATCGCCCTGATGGGCACCCTCGCGACCACGGTCGCCGAGAACGCAGACGCCGCGCCCCCTGTCGCGCTGACCCACGGATTCAGCGCGTCGTTCCAGCTGGCAGGGTTCATCGCCCTGCTCGGGTTCGCCGCCACGATCGCGGCCGTCCGCCGGCCGCGACGTGCGCTTGGGGTCGAGGCGGTCGAAGCGCAGGCTGCCTGAGCAGCCTGCTTGTCGAAGGAGGGGAGCCGCGTTTGCGGCTCCCCACGCCTCACGGCGCGATAGTCGCGACTGTCGACCTTTTTGCCACCTCAGAAGTTGCGTTAGTCGCGACTATCGCGGGTCACGCCGACTGCATGAGGTTCAGCGAGACCTCGATCGTCACCGCCGGCTGCACGGTCGTGAAGCCGATGTTCGGCGGGCTGACGCCGAAGTCCGTCATGTTGGTCGCGATCGTGCCCGCGACCTGCGCCGTGCTGCCGCTCACGCGCAGCTGAAGGTTGGCGGTGACGTCCTTCGTGACGCCGTGGATCGTCAGCTTGCCCGGCACAGAGACGGTCACCGTCTGGCCGCTCGCGGCGCCGTCAGGCAGGGCCACGCTCCCGGCGACGAACGTCGTCGTCGGGAACGAGCTCACCTCCAGCGACCGCTGGACGATGCGGTCGCGGTTCGTCACGTTGTAGCCCGCCACCGAGTCCACGCTCGCCAGCCCCGAGAGCTGGACCGTGATCGTCGCGGCTGACAGCTCGTAAGTCGTGCTTGATTGCGTGATCGTCACCTGTCCACTGACCGCGCTGGTCCTGGCAACAGCCTCATGCGTCGAGCTCTGACCGACGAACTGCTCCTTCACCCGGTAGCCGGCGAGCGAGCCTGTCGCCACGGTCCACGTGGTGGCGCCGCTCGGCGTCGTGCTTGGGGTGGTGGTTGGCGATGCGGATGCGCTCGGTGTCGCGAGGGTGAGGGTCGGCGGCGCGGTGCGCAGGCCCGAGAAGTAATAGACGTAGGCGCCGCCTCCGAGGAGCACGACAAGCCCGACGGCGGCGACGAGCGGGATCAGCAGCCTGCGTGGCACGGGTTCCATGGTGCGCCGACGCACTGGGCGGTCGCTGTGAGGATCCTGGGGATCCGCTGAGAACCGTTAGGGCTCTTCTTCCTCGCTGATCACGTCGTCGCGCGTCAGCTCGTCCTCGTCCTGGTCGGAGTACAGATCGCGGATCTCGGCGCCCTCGGTCTCGAAGTCGCCGACGTTGTCGGTCGAGTCCTCCTCCACGAGCTCGCCCGAGGTTCGCGACTCGTCCAGGAGCTGGTCGTAAGCGCGCTGCGCTTCGTCGCTGGTGGGGTATTCGTAGAACTCGGTGCCCTCGGGGATTTGGGCGCCCTCCGTCTCGTCCGTGCCGTGACGGAGGACGTAGCTGCGCCCGCTGTCGGGGTCGTGGATCAAGGACAGGTAGCGCTCGCCCGCCAGCTCCGACCGGCGCTCGGCCTGACCATCGTTTTCCAGTTCGAGAAGCCTGCTCATGATCTGCTCCTCGCTGCGCTCCTCCACGACTTCTAGACTAGCCGCTGATGATGAGGCAGGCCGGAACCCTCATCTCGACCCCGGACGTAACAGCCGAAGAGCTCCAGCTCGCGGTGCGCAACCACTCGATGCCGCTCGAGGCGCTGCGCTACGACGTGACCCCGGTCGGGCTGCACTACCTGCTGATCCACTTTGACATCCCATTCCTGGACGCGGCGGGTTATGTGGTGACCATAGGCGGCCGCGTCCGCAAGACGGTGGAGCTGACGCTCGAGGAGATCACGACACGGCCGGCGACGACTCTCGCTGTGACCATGGAGTGCGCGGGCAACGGTCGCGCTCGCCTTTCGCCTCGGCCGATGAGCCAGCCGTGGCTGTGCGAAGCGGTGGGCAACGCCGAGTGGACGGGCACGCCGCTGGCGCCGCTGCTGGAAGAGGCCGGTGTGCAGCCAGGCGCGGTCGAGGTCGTGTTCACCGGCGCCGACCGCGGCGTCCAGGGTGGTGTCGACCAGTGGTACGAGCGAAGCCTGGACCTCGCCGACGCGATGCGGCCCGAGGTGCTTCTCGCCTACGCGATCAACGGCCGGCCGCTGCCGCCGCAGCACGGCTATCCGCTGCGGCTCGTCGTCCCCGGCTGGTACGGCATGACCTGTGTGAAGTGGCTGCGTGCCATCACCGTTATCGACCGGCCGTTCGAGGGCTACCAGCAGGCGACGGCGTATCACCACCGCACCTCCCAGGACGACCCAGGCGTGCCGGTCACGCGCATGCTTCCGCGCGCGCTGATGGTGCCGCCGGGCGTGCCCGATTTCATGACGCGGACCCGGTTCGTCGAGCCCTCGATGCAGGTGGTCGAAGGCCGGGCGTGGTCGGGCCTTGGGCCCGTGACCAGGGTCGACGTCAGCACCGACGGCGCTGCGACGTGGTCCGCCGCCACCCTGGTGGAGTCTGCCTCGCCGTATGCATGGCGCCGCTGGAGTTTCCGCTGGGATGCGAACCGTCCCGGTGAGTACGAGCTGTGCTCGCGGGCGACCGACGCCGCCGGGAACACGCAGCCCCTGCAGCAGGCCTGGAACGCGGAAGGCGTGGAGAACAACGCCGTCCAGCGTGTGCGCGTGGTCGTCGGCCCACCTGACGTGACGCAGGTTCCGGCGAACTCTCGCTAGCCTTTTCTCGTGGCGCAGCAGACCGCACGCAAGGAGGCGGTCGAGCGCCTGCTCCAGGCCTGGCGGGGCGAGATCCAGGCCAATCAGATGTACAACCTCCTCGCCGAGCGCATGGGTGAGGGGCGGCGCGGAGAGATCATTCGCGCCATCGCGGCAGCGGAAGCCTCGCACCGGGAGCGGATCGAGAAACGGCTGCGCGAGATCGGCCAGCCGGTCCCAGACCCGGCCTCGGTGAGGCTGTCCCCGATGCAGCGCCTGCAGGCGCGGCTTGCCCCCGTCGAGGCCGTGATCGCGCGTATGGAGGCCGCCGAGGAGGTCGAGATCACCGACCGCTACAAGCGCACGACCGGCGACCCGGAGACTGACGCCGTCCTGCAGGAGATCCGGGTCGAGGAGCAGGGCCACTCCAAGTCGCTCGAGTCGATGGAGGTCGCGCATGCCGCCGGCCCGCAGCCGTCGAGCGTCCAGAGCCGGCTCAACCGCATTCTCGGTCGCGAGTCATGGCACCGCACAGGCGCGGGCTGGATCTCGGGCGCGATCTACGGCGCGAACGACGGGCTGGCGGCCGTGTTCGGCATCGTCGCCGGCGTCTCCGGCGCGACCGGAGGCTCCAGCTTCGTCCTGACCGCGGGGCTCTTCGGCGCCATCGCCTCCGGCCTCTCGATGGCGACCGGCGCGTTCCTCGCCGAGCGCTCCGAGAGCGAGGTCGCGGCCGCCAACGTGGAACGCGAGCGCCAGGAGATCGTCGAGCACCCGGAGGAGGAGAAGGAGGAGGTCTCGCTCTTCTACCAGTTGAAGGGCATCGACAAGGACCTGGCCGACCGGCTGGCCGACCAGCTGGCCGGGAACCCGGAAGCCGTGCTCAAGGTCCATGGCCCGGAGGAGCTCGGGGGCCTCGACAGTCGGGGCCACCCGGTGCAGTCGGCGGTCGCCGCCGGCGTGAGCACGTTCGTCGGCGCGATGGTCCCCGTCCTGCCGTTCTTCTGGCTGCACGGAACACCCGGGGTCGTCACCGCGGCCATCGTGTCCCTCGTCGCGCACTTCCTGGTCGGCGCCTCGAAGGCGCTGTTCACATTGCGCTCGTGGTGGTCGGCGGGGCTGGAGATGACCGTGGCGGGCATCATCGTCGGCGCGATCACGTACGGGATCGGTCTTTTCGTGAAGATCGCCTAGCCCGGCAGCGTCTCGACCTTCACCTCGCGACCGAGGAGCGCGGAGATCACCTGCCGTGACCTGTCCGGGTCACCGCTCGTCCAGAACCGCTCGTTCCCGCTGACGCCGTCCGCGCGCAGGCCTCGCTCGTCGAGCACCTGGCCGAGCCGGCGCGCCACCGCGGCGCCCGTCTCGATGAGCGCGACTTCGGGTCCCGCGATCTCGGCGAGCAGGGGCTTGAGGAAGACGTAATGCGTCGAGCCCAGCACGATCGCGTCCGCCCCGGCGTCGAGCATCGGCCGGACGTAGCCCTCGACCATGCGCTTCAGGTCCGCACCGTCCAGGTCCCCTTCCTCGACGTGCTCGACCACGCCTGGCACGGGCTGGATGACGATCTTCACGCCGCCTCCGAAACGATCGACCAGCGACCGCAGCCGGTCGGACTCGCCGACGGCCGCGGGCACGATCGCGCCGATCACACCTGAGCGTGTGGCCGCGACGGCGGGCTTGATCCCGGGCTCGATGCCGACCACAGGGATGGAGAGCGCGGCCCGCAGCGCCTCCGCCGAACCGGCGGTGCCGGTGTTGGACCCGATGACGATGGCCTTGGCGCCGTTGCCGATGAGGAACCGCGAGATGGCCAGCGCGCGATCGCGGACGAAGGAGGGCGGCTTGTCGCCCCAGGGCGCGTTGGCCGAGTCGGCGACATAGAGGACAGACTCCGCAGGCATGGCGGTTCGTATCTCGCGAAGGACCGAAAGGCCGCCCACACCGGAGTCGAACAGTCCGACCGGCGCCCGGCTTTGTGGCACGAACCGAAGGCTAACGCGTTCGGCTCGGATCTCCTTCCAGGTTCGACCGAACCGCTTACCCTGAACCCATGAGGGTGGCGGTGCTCTCCGACATCCACGGCAACCTGCCCGCGCTGGAGGCGGTGCTGCGTGAGGTGGACGACGAGCGCCCCGACCTCCTCGTTTTCTGCGGCGACGTGGCTTCAGGTCCGATGCCGGCGGAGACGATCGACGTCCTACGCGGGCTGCGCAACGTGCGGTTCGTCCGCGGCAACGCCGACCGCGGCCTGGTCGACGAGTTCGACGGCAAGCAGGCGGCGCCAATGCCCGGTCCGTTCGCGGGCTGGTGCGCCCGACAGGTCGACAGGGCCCAGCGCGATTTCCTTGCCTCGTTCGAGTCGACGGTTACCGTTGACGGCGTCGATGGTGCCGGCCGGGTGCTGTTCTGTCACGCGTCACCGCGCAACGACACCGACGTGTTCACGGTAGAAACCCCGGACGAGAGGGTCCGCGCCCTGATGGCCGGCGTCGATGCGGACCTGGTCATATGCGGGCACACGCACGTGCAGTTCGACCGCGCCGTCGGCCGACTGCGCATCGTCAACCCGGGCAGCGTGGGCATGCCTTACGGAGAGCCGGGTGCCTACTGGGCGACGCTTGGTCCCGAGGTCAGGCAGCGGAGGACGGAATACGACCGTGAGGCAGCCGCGGCGAGCATGCGGGCCAAGGGCTCGGACGACGCGGAGCAGTTCGCGCGCGACAACGTGCTGAAGGTGCCGTCGATCGAGCAGGCGATGGAGTTCATGCGCAACATGGAGGCGAAGCAGGTCGCGGCCGCGGGCTAGCTGAAGCTCAGTCCTCGTGGTACCGCGGGAGGGCGGCGACGGCGTCGGGGTACATGTCGGTGAGAACGTGGCCTTCGGTCATCTTCTTGATGCGGGTCCAGAGCACCTCGACGGTCTCGCCGTCCCTGGCGCGCCGCATCGCGATGCCGTGAAAAATGTCCTCCGGCTGATCGCCGAGGACGTACTTGACCCTCCCGATCTCCGACCCGTCGGCGCCGACGACGATGGCGTCGCGCGGCAGCACGGTCCAGGCGACCGGCGTCTCGTCCTCGAACATCGCTTCCACCACTCTAGCCGCGGCCGTTGCCGGGGCGGCTGAGCGTTCAAGATTGTGGAATGACCAACTACAGCCCGCTGCTGGCTCTCTTCGTCCTCGCGCCGCGGCTGCGGCGCGCATCCGGGCGCGCCCTGAGCATCTATCTTCCGGCGCGCTCCGAGGGCTACGACGCACGTTTCTACGACATCGAGTTCCGCGACCTCTTGCACCGGTACAAGGACCGAGTGACGGCCAAGGACGCGGAGTTGATGGAGTACGAGATGCGCCGGCTTCGCCACCACGTGGCGGTCGTCCGGCCGGCCGGGTGTCCCGCGTTCGCGGGGTTCGCCGACGAGCCGCACGGCGTGCTGGAGCTGGTCAAGCTTCGCGACGAGACCGACGAGCGGATGGAGGTCGGAGAGCTGCTGCTCGCGCCGGTGTTGCGCCAGCTCGAGAGCTATCCACCGGCGCTCATCGCCGTCGTCGACAAAGAGCACGCGAAGACGTTCGGCGCCATCCTCGACGAGATCGTGGCCCTGGGCCACGTGAATGGGGCCGAGGTGCGGCACTCGCGGGCGGGCGGCACGTCTGCGCCGAGCAACCAGCGCAAGGCGGAGAACCGGGCCAAGGCCAACCTCGAGCAGGCGGCGAAGACCGTCGAGCGCGAGATGGCGTCAGGCGCCTACTTGCACCTGTACGTGGCCGGGCCAGAGGAGGCGCGGGCCGCCTTCGAGCGCATGCTCCCGGAGCGGCTCAAGAAGTCGATCGTCGGCCACCTCAGCGCGTCGCTCGACTCGTCGGAGCTGAAGCGCGAGCTCCGGGAGAAGGTCGCCGCCGCGGTCAAGCGTTAGGAGCGGGCTCGTAAGACCAGCTGCGTCTGCGTGACCTTGGCGATCAGCGTCTCCTGCTCGTCGCGGACCAGCGTCTCGACGACGATCGTCGTCCCCCCGCGGTGCAGCACCGTCGCGGTCGCCGACACGGCGCCGCTCCGCACGGCGCCCAGGAAGTTGGTCTTCGACTCGATCGTCGTCGTCCCCGTGGCGCCCTCGGGCAGGTTCAGCAGTGCGCAGGCCGCGCCCGCCGAATCCGCGAGGGCCATGAGCACGCCGCCGTGCAGGATGCCGTTCGCGGTGCACAGCGCCGGCGCCCAGTCCAGGGTCAGAACCACTTTCCGGCGCGGTGTAGACCTCGGCCCGCATGCCGAGCGTCTGCGCGAACGGCATGAGCCCGCGGAGCGTGCGCGTGGCTTCCTCGTCGGCCATGCGGCGTATTTTGAGTTTGGAGGAGATGTGAGCAACACCAACCGTATCGGCGACCTGAAACGGCTTGGTCAGAGCGTGTGGCTCGACCAGATCGACCGGCAGATGATCCAGTCCGGCGAGTTGGCGCATTTCCGCGACCGCGGCGTCGCGGGCGTGACCGCCAACCCGACCATCTTCGCCAAGGCGCTCGAGAGCTCGGACGTCTACGCGGATGACGTGACGCGGCGCCTCGAGCGCGGCCAGAGCGCAGAAGCGATCGTGTGGGACCTGCTGATCGAGGACGTGCAGGCCGCGGCCGACGTCTTGAGGCCGGTCTTCGACCGCGAGCGCGGCGCCGACGGGTTCGTGAGCATCGAGGTCTCGCCGGAGATTGCCGCCGACACCGAGCGCACCATCGCAGCCGCTCGCGACCTATACCGCCGGTGCGCCAGGCCGAACGTAATGGTGAAGATCCCGGCCACGCCCGCGGGGCTTCTCGCCATCCAGGCCATGATCGCCGAGGGCGCCAACATCAACGTCACTCTGATCTTTGCCGTCGAGCGCTACGTGAAGGTCGTCGACGCGTTCCTCGTCGGGCTCGAGAAGCTGCGCGAGCACCGCGGCGACGTCGCCGGCGTGCACAGCGTGGCGAGCTTTTTCGTCAGCCGCGTCGACACCAAGGTCGACGCCCTGCTGGAGCGAAAGCCTGGGCACGAGAACCTGATGGGCAAGGCCGCCATCGCCAACTCCAAGCTCGCGTACCACATGTTCACCCAGCTCCACTCCGGGGCGCGTTGGGACGATTTGCGTCAGGCGGGCGCCGCGGCCCAGCGCTGCCTGTGGGCGAGCACATCGACGAAGAACCCGCGCTATCGCGACGTCATGTACGTCGAGGAGCTCATCGGGCCGGCGACCATCAACACGATGCCGGTGCAGACCTTCGAGGCGTTCGTCGACCACGGCCGCGTGGCGCCTGCTCTGCAGCAGGACATCGAGGGCGCTCGCCGGGTGCTCGACCAGCTCGCGGCCGCGGGCATCGACCTGGCGGCGGTCACGCAGGAGCTGGAGGACGAGGGCGTCGCGGGCTTCGCAAAGTCCTACCGCGAGTCGATCGAGAACCTGCAGCGAGTACGGGCCAGGCGCTAGACCACCCGCTGCAGCCGCTGCGTGCCCTCGATGCGGTCGGCGACGGCGCGCAGCCGGCCGGCGAACCATGCACGCGCGCTTGCGTCGCGCGGTCGCCCGGCGAGGAGCAGGGCGCGTCGCGCGACCTCGGCTCGCATCGCCCGCTGCCGGTCCAGGAACAGGCGCTCCGCGGTGTAGTGGTCCATCGGCTCATTATAGAAAACGCCCTCTGCAAATAGGCAAGCGTCTGGGGGGTCTAATTTGCTAATATAGCCATCAAACTATGCCTACACTGGCCGAGGAACGGTCCCAGGTCGTCCTCGTCAGACCTTCCGCGCCACTCGAGCTGATGTGGGTGATGCACTTCGTCGAATCGAATCACTCGTGCGAAGGCTCGCACGCCTCGCTCGAGCCGCTGCGCGAGCGTTACGGACCAGAGCTCACGGAGCTGCGCGGCGACGCTCTCAGTCAGTACTCGTCCGAGCTCGTCGTGCTCGCCCACCGCGCGGGTGCGATGCGCGACCTGGACCTGAGGCGCTTCTTCGACCGGTTCGAAGCGGTCGTGGCGGAGCAGGCGGACATCCCGTCGCTGCGCTCCGAGACGCCGGCGGAGCGACGCATCGTCCGCGAACGCCTGCAGCGCCTGCGCTCGGATCGTGGCCTGCGCAAGCGCTACCTCGAATTGCTCACGACCCTGTGGCGTGCGGTCGAGCCGGAATGGCTCGCCGTTGGCCGCGCCGGTGCCGTCGCCGAAGCGAGCCGCTGGACCGCGATGGTCAGCGAGGGCGTCGGATTTCACGAAGTGCTCGGGCTCCGGCAGCTGTGGCCGGGCCGTCCCGACCTCGACGCCATGGCCGAGGAGGGCGCCGCCGCGGGGCGGCTGACGCTGAACCCGTGCTGGTTCGGCGGCAAGGTTCACATCGTCGAGCTCGACGGCGAAGTCCTCGCCGGTCGCAGCGTCCGCCAGGGCGAGCCGCCGTACCGCAAGGTCGCGGCCGAGGTCGCCTCGAGCATGAAGGCGCTGGCCGACCCCACGCGGCTGACGATCCTGCTCCGGCTCGCGCGCCAGCGCGCCTCGGTGACCGAGATCGCCCGCCACCTCAAGCTGTCGCAGCCGACGGTCAGCGCGCACGTCCAGGTCCTGCGCGAGGCCGGTCTGCTCGAAGAGCGCGCCGTCGGGCGCAGCGCAGAGCTGAGCGCGAGCGAAGAGGGCCTGCGCCGTCTGTTCTCGACCGCCGAAGACTCGATGATCAAACTGTTCCGGTGACATCGCGGGCCGCGATCGAGGCGCGGGGGCTGCGTAAGACGTACGCCAGCAATCGCGGTGTCTTCCGCCGCGAGAAGGTGGAGCGGGCGGCGCTTCGCGGCGTCGACCTCTCGATCGCGGGCGGCGAGCTCTTCGGCCTGCTCGGCCCGAACGGCGCCGGCAAGACGACGATGGTCAAGATCTTCACCACGCTGCTGCTGCCCTCGTCGGGCACGGCGACGGTCCTCGGCCTCGACGCGGTGAAGGACCAGTGGACGCTGCGCCGTCGCATCGGCTTCGTCTTCGGCGGCGAACGAGGTCTCTACTGGCGCCTGTCCGGGCTCGACAACCTGCGCTACTTCGCCGACCTGTACCGCGTGCCTCCCGACGTCGCCGAGCGCCGGATCAAAGAGCTGCTCGAGCGGCTCGGGCTGGCCGGGCGCGAGCGGGACCGCGTCGAGCTGTACTCGCGTGGCATGAAGCAGCGGCTGCACCTCGCCCGCGGTCTGCTGAACGACCCGGAGGTGCTGTTCCTGGACGAGCCGACGATCGGCCTCGACCCGGTCGGCGCGCGCGAGCTGCGCGTCATCGTCAGGGAGCTCGCCGACGCGGGCAAGACGATCTTCCTGACCACGCACTACATGTTCGAGGCGGACGCGATCTGCGACCGCATCGCCGTCATCAAGTCCGGCGAGATCGTCGCCGAGGGCACGCCGAGCAGCATCAAGAAGGCGGTCAGGGACCAGGGCGTCGTCGAGTTCGAGGCGGTCGGCCTGCCGCCCGATCGGCTCGCGGGGCTGCGCGGGCTTCCCGGCGTCAGCAGCGTGTCTGTCAACGAGCGTGAGCTTGCCCAGCTCGTCACGGTGCAATGCACGCGCCCGGCCGACGTGATGACGCAGCTCGGCGTCATCCTCGACGGCGTGCGGCTCGAGAAGGTCAGCTCGCGGGAGCCAACGCTGGAGGACGCGTACGTCCAGCTCATCGGCGACGAATCGTCGTGAGGTCGCTCGCCCGCGCGGCGCTCGGTTCCTTCCGGCTCGCCGTGCGGCTGCGCGTCGTCAGCCCGTGGTCCTACCTGAACTGGCTCGTCTTCCCGCTCCTCTTCGCCGCGGTCGGCCTCTACGTCCTCGGCGGCCGGGGGGCGACGTCGTCGCACCTCGTCTACGGCGTGCTTGGCGGCGGACTGATCGGCTACTGGTCTGTGGCGTACATCGATGCCGGCAACGGCATCCAGGACGAGCGCTGGAACGGCACTCTGGAGCAGATCTTCGCCACGCCGACGCCGCTCGTCGTGATCCTGCTGGGCAAGGTCCTCGCCGGGCTCGCCTTCGGCCTGCTGTCCTTCCTGCCGACGGCGGCGCTGGCCTACTTCGGCTTTCACGCCGTCCTGCCGGACCTCGACCCCTGGCCGTTCGTGATCTCGCTGGCGGTCCTCACGTTCAGCTTCTTCTGCATCGCGATCACGCTGGCCCCGCTGTTCGCGCTCTGGCGCTGGGCGTTCAGCATGCTCAACGGCTTCGAGCTCGGCGTGTACGTGCTGTGCGGTTTCATGTTCCCGGTCGCCGTCCTGGCGTCCTGGGCGCAGGGCGTCGCGGGGGCGCTGGCGCCGACGTGGGCGGTGCGCGCGCTCTATGCCTCGACCCTGTCGGGCGGCCCGCACGACTACGCGTTGTGGTGGGGCGCCGTGGCCGGCCTGAGCCTCGCCTACCTGGTGGGCGCCTACTTCCTCTACGCGCTGGTCGAGCGCGAGGCGCGCGTCTCCGGCGAGCTCGCCCTGGCGTGAGGCGCCTCGCCGCGGAGGCCAGGGTCTTCGCCCGCTCGACCTGGCTCCAGTACGTTGCGCTTTTCCAGTGGGCGACCGTGCGCGGCTACTTCGCCTACAAGGTGCTTCTGCCGATCACGCAGATCCTCTTCTTCGTCGAGCTCGGCGTGTACGCGACCGGCCGCCAGAACGCGCTCTACTTCGCCCTGGGCAACGCCCTGCAGCTGACCGCGAACGCCGGCATATTCGGCGTCATCGCCACAGTCGCCAACGAGCGCCAGTTCGGGACGCTGCCGCTCCTGCTCGCCTCGCCCGCGAACCGGCTCGTCACCTTTCTGAGCCGGGCCGCCGTCAACGTGATGGACGGCATCGTCACCGTCGTCGTCGGCTTGGGCATCGCCATCGTCCTGTTCGGCCTCGACCTGCACCACGCCAACCTGGCTCTTCTCGGCGTGTGCGTCGTCGTCATCTCGGTGACCACGGCCGGTCTCGGCCTGATGTTCGGCAGCATCGGGCTCGTGATGCGGGACGCGATCATCATCGCGAACGTCATCTACTACGTGATGCTGATCATCTGCGGCATCAACTTCCCGGTCAGCCGCCTACCGGTGGTGCTGCAGATCGTCTCCTACAGCCTGCCCTTGACCCGAGGCGTGGAGGCGGCGCGTCAGGCCGCGGCCGGAGCATCGCTGGGCCACGTGAGTGGCCTGCTCGCGGGAGAGGTGCTCGTCGGCGTCCTGTGGGCGCTCGGCGGCTACCTCGTCTTTCGGGCGCTCGAGGGCTGGGCGCGCCACGGCGGCCTGCAGGAGGCTTACTGAGCCCGGGCGGCGACCAGGACCTCGAGTGAGTCGACCAGGCGCGGTCCCGGCCGGTTGAAGTACGCCGAGCCGTCGAGGACGACGACGCGCCGCGCGCCGGTGGACTCGATCTCGGTGCGGACCAACCCTGCCTCCCGCTCGGCGCGCTCCCGGTCGAAGCCGCACGGCGCGATGACGAGCAGCTCCGGCGCGGCGCCGCGCACCGCATCCCAGGTCACGGCACGCGACGGCACGCCCGGCCGGGCAAGAGGGTCGTCGACCCCCGCGAGCGCGAGAAGGTCCGGCGTCCAGTGCCCAGCGGGGTAGGGCGGGTCGAGCCACTCGAGGAAGACTCCGCTCGTTCTCGGCATGGCGGCGGCCTCCTGCGACGCCGCCTCGATCCGCCGGCGCAGGCCCGCCACGAGCGGGCGCGAGTCGCGCCCGCACGCGTCCGCCAACTCCTCGATGTCCGCCAGGACGTCGGCCAGGGAGTGCGGATGCTGCCTGATCATGCGCACGCCCGCCAGCTCGGTCTCGACCTGGCTCGCCTGGATGGCGCAGACGTCGCAGATGTCTTGCGCGACGACGAGGTCGGGGTCGAGGCGCATGATGGCGTCGGTGTCGACCTCGTAGAGCGAACGGAGGTCGCGCGCCGCGAGGGCGACAAGGTCTTCGATCGCGCCGCTCTCACGCGTCACCAGGTCGAGCGTCGATCGCGTGACGACCGGCAGGCGCGCCGCCTCCGGCGGGTGGTCGCACTCGTGCGTCCGCGCCACCAGCTCGTCGCCGAGCCCGAGCGCGAACAGCGACTCGGTGGCGCTGGGAAGGAGGGAAACGATCCTCAATCCGGGGCCTGCAGGCGGTCGACGACCTGCTTGAGCACGTCGTAAGGCTGCGCGCCCAGGACGAGGTAACGGCGGCCGAAGACGTGCGCGGGGATGGCGTCGATGCCGGCCGACGCGGCGAGGCGGCGGTTCTGGTCGATCACCTCGTCGTACCGGTGGGTCTCGACCGCCTCGCGCAGCTCGCCGGGGTCGAGCCCGACGCTTTCGCCGATCTTCACCAGGTCGTCCACGTCTTCGAGCTTGCCGCTGCCTTCCCAGTGCGCCTTGAACAACGCGCGGTGCATGGGCTCGTACAGGTCCCGCTCGCGCGCGAACTCCGCCGCCCCCAAAGCGTGCCGCGAGTTGATGATCACGTCGCGCGTCTTCATCGTGAGGCCGACGGAGGCGGCGACGGACCGCAAGTGCGAGCGCATGCGCGTGGAGCGCTCTCGCCCGAAGTACACCTCGCGTGAGATGCCCTCAGACGGCGCCTCCGGGTGCAGCTCGAAGGGCAGCCACGTAATCTTGACGAGGCCTTCGCGCTCGAGCTGTTCGACCCTGACCGAGTCGATGTAGCACCAGGGTCAAACGTAGTCCGAGAAGATGATCAGATCCACCGGAGAAGACATTTCGAACTGCGATAAGCATGGCTTAACCAGGCGGTGGCACAATGGATCTCAGGGGTTCCCGCCTTAGGTTTCTGAGGAGGTATGCACATGGCAGACGCGAAGACGTTCGTCGCCAACGCGCCGGCTTGGATCGACCTTTCGACCAAGGATCCGGCCGGGGCGCGCGATTACTACTCGAAGCTTTTCGGCTGGAAGATCGACGAACCACGTCCCGACGCCGGGGGCTACATGCTCGCGAAACAGGGCGGCAAGGACGTGGCGGGCGTGGGACCGACGCAGGACCCCAACGCGCCAAGCGCGTGGAATGTCTACATCGGCTCGCGTGACGCCGAAGCGACCGCGAAGAAGGTCGAGGCGGCGGGCGGCAAGGTCGTCGCGCCCGCGTTCGATGTCCTCGACCAGGGCCGGATGGCGGTCTTCCAGGACCCGTCCGGGGCCTTCATCTCCGTCTGGCAGCCGGAGAAGATGTTCGGCGCCGAGGTGATGGGCAAGGAGGGTTCGTACGGTTGGGCGGAGCTCAACTCGCGCGGCTTCGACAGGGCCAGCGACTTCTACAAGAAGGTCTTCGGCTGGGGCACCAAGGTCAGCCCGATGGGCGAGGGCCAGCCTGACTACACGGAGTTCCTGGTCGACGGGCAGAGCATCGCCGGCGGCATGGAGATGAACCCGATGGTGCCGGCGGAGGTGCCGTCCTACTGGATGGTCTACTTCACCGTCGCCGACGTCGACAAGTCGCACAAGAAGGCCGTCGACCTAGGAGGACGCGAGATGCTGCCTCCCCAGGAATTCCCCGGCGGCAGGTTCTCGATCCTGTCCGACGCGCAGGGCGCCATGTTCGGCCTCCTGAAGATGCGGCAGGGCTAGGACTAGAGTTACGAGCCGGCGGGCGAACGGCCCGCCGGCTTTTTGTTTTGTCGATGGCCAAGCGAGACCCGTACGTCGACCGGTGGATGGAAGGCAAGCCGGCGGAGGCGGTCCTCCGCCGCGTCCGTGACGTCGTCATGTGGGCCGACGGCCGGATGACCGAATACCTGAAGTACGGGACCGTCCAGTTCGCCTACAACGGCGACTTCGCCAACTTCGTCCAGCACAACGCGAAGACGGTCAGCCTCATGTTCAACCGGGGCGCGAAGATCAATGGCAACTTCCCGCACCTCGAGGGCACGGGGCCGTCGGCACGGTTCATGCGGTTCGCCGACGTTGGTGAGGTCGAGGCGAGGACGGTCGAGCTCAGCCAGGTCGTGCGCGCCTGGTGCGAGATGGTGGCCCCCCCGTCAGCCGAGCGCCCCCGGCGCGGCCGGCCGCCGAGGCCGGACTCCGTCCGCTCGCTGCGACGAAAGCGAGCGACTCGTTAGCGAGCGCTTTCCAGCTCGTCTTCGAATCCCGCGACAGGACGAACCACTCGCGCATCGCCTTTCCCTTGCCGGCGTCGAACCGAGTGCCCTGGCGGCGTCCGACCAGCTCGTCGACGCGCTCCCGCGGCAGCTTGACCACGAGCTCGTCGCGCACGAGCATGGCGAAGATCCGGCCGTCGACCTTCAACTGGCCTCTCGACCCGAATCCTCCGCCCTCGCTGATGCTGGTCACGCCGGCGGTCGCCCTGAAACTCCCGACCAGGTCGGCGTACTTCGCCTCCGGCTTCACGCGGCCTCCAGAGCCGGCCGCGACAGTTCCTGCACGCGCTTTGAGGTGACGGCAAGAGCAGCGAACGCGCCGATGACGGACAGGCTCGCCACCACGGCCAGCGCCGGCCGGAAGCCGGCCACGAAGCTCGCGCCGGTCCCGAGGTGGCCGTTGGAGGCGAAGATCGCCGCGGCGACCGCGATCGCAAACGCGGCCCCGAAGCGTTGCAGCGTGCTGTTGACCCCAGAGGCCTTGCCCATCTCGTGCGGCTTCACCGCACTGACCACGACAGTGGGCGCGATGGGAAGGGCCATCGAGACCCCGACTCCCGCCATCAGCAGGGGCAGCACGAGCTCAACGTACGCGACGCCGGTCGTGGCGAGCAAGGCGAACCACAGCAGGCCAGCGCCCTGCAGCAGCATGCCCACCGCGAGCACCGGCCGCCTGCCGACGCGGTCGGAGAGAAGACCGGCCACGGGGGCGACCACGAGCGGCGTCGCCGTCCAGGGGAGGATGCGGAGCCCGGTCTCGAAGGGGGAGTAGCCCAGGCCGAACTGCATGTACTGGGCGACCAGGAAGGCGGCGGCGAAGATCGTCCCCGCCATCAGGAACGCGGTCACGTTGCCGGCGGTGAAGGCCCGGCTGCGAAAGAGGTGGATGGGCAGCATGGGCTCGGCCGCGCGGGCCTCCCACACGACGAAGACGGCCAGCAGGACGATGCCGGCGGCGACGGTCGCCAGGGCGACGGCGCTGCCCCAACCCTCGTCGCCGGCCCGGATGAGTCCCCAAACGAGG
The DNA here is from genome assembly GCA_035280365.1 of Candidatus Dormiibacterota bacterium. Taxonomy (GTDB): domain Bacteria; phylum Chloroflexota; class Dormibacteria; order Dormibacterales; family Dormibacteraceae; genus 40CM-4-65-16. The sequence continues at coordinate 26,760 of DATEGB010000125.1, forward strand.
GCCACTGCCCCGCCGCCGACAAGCGCTGCGGCAACGAGGTCGAGACGTGTCGCGGGCCCTTTGCTCTCCGGCAGGCGGAGCAGGGAAAGCAGCGCCGCGACGACGCCGATGGGGGCGTTGACCCAGAAGATCCAGTGCCAGTTCAGGCCCTGCGTTATCGCGCCACCGACGAGCGGACCGCTGGCGATGGCGAGACCGCCGATTCCGCCCCAGACTCCGACGATCGCCCCGCGCCGCTCGGGCGGGAAGGTGCTGGTGAGGATGGTCAAGCTGAGGGGCATGACCATGGCGGCGCCGAGGCCCTGGACGGCGCGGGCGCTGATCAGCAGCTCCGCCGTGGGGGCGAGGGCGCAGGCGATGGAAGAGAAAGTGAAGACGGCCAGGCCGGCGACGAACACGAGGCGCCGCCCGAGCCGGTCGCCGAGCGCAGCCGCGGTGATGATGCCCGCCGCGTACGTCAGGGTGAAGGCGTTGACCGTCCACTCCAGGGTGGAGATGCTGCCGCGGAGGTCGCGGTGGATCGCCGGCAGTGCCGTGACCACGACCAGGGAGTCGAGCGCGACCATGAAAAAGGCGACGGATGTCAGCACCAGCGTCCAGATCCTTTGACTCATCGAGGTCCTCCAGCCTTGAGATACAGGTAAGTCACTGCGTATTCTCCAGTAGGCACTTGAAAAAGTCAAGTATTAACTTGAAGATTGCGTCGCACTGGTGTAACGTTGAGTCGTGCGCTCATACCAGCAGTACTGCGCCGTGGCCAAGGCGCTCGACGTGGTTGGCGACAGGTGGGTCCTGTTGATCGTGCGCGAGCTCATGACCTCGGGACCCTCTCGTTACACCGACCTGCTGAAGGGACTGCCCGGGATCGCCACCAACCTGCTCGCCGACAGGCTCCGAGAGATGGTGAAGGCCGGCATCGTCCGCTCGTTTGCCGCGCCCCCGCCCGTCGCGACCACCCTGTTCGAGCTGACGGAACGTGGCCAGGGGCTGCGCCCGATTCTCGAGGAGCTCGGCCGCTGGGGCGGGCCGCTGATGGGCGTGCCGCAGATCGGCAACGTCTTCCGCAGCCACTGGCTCGTGTTCCCGCTGGACGCCTACCTCGAGGACAGGACCCCCGACGAGCCGCCCGTGGCGATCGAGCTGCGCACCGGCGACGAGCCGATGGTCGTCGAGACCGTGGATGGCAAGGTGCGGACCCGGCGAGGCACGGTCCAGAGCCCGGACGCGGTGCTGGCAGGGCGGCCTGGCCTGGTCCTGGGCCTGCTCTCAGGCCGTATCGGACTGGCCGAGGCGAAAAAGCGCGGGCTTGAGTTTCACGGCAGCCAGAAGGCGCTGCGGCGCATGGTCGGCGACTGGGCCGCCCGCGCCGCCGAAGGTGTCGTCAGCTGAAGTAGGCCCTGGCCACCCGCGCGGCGACGCGCGCGTTGTTGACCACGAGGTCGACGTTCAGGTCGAGCGAGCGCCCGCCGGAGAGCTCGGCCACGCGGGCCAGAAGACGGGGCGTGACTTCCGGGCCGCTCAGGTCGCCAAGCTCCGCCGCCGCCGTGCGCGCCATCTCCTCCGCACCCTCCAGCTCGGCCGGGGGCGGGACCGCGACGACCACGCCGCGGCTGCCACCGTCCCACGCCGCCCGGATCACCGCCGCCGCGTCGGAGGCGTCCTCGACGCGGGCGCTCACGGGGCATCCGCTGTGTCGCGTGTAGAACGCGGGGAACTCGTCGCACCCGTAGCCGAGCACGGGCACGGCCAGGCTGTCGAGCCGCTCCAGCGTCAGCCGCAGGTCGAGGATGATCTTTGCCCCTGCGCAGAAAACCGCCACCGGCGACCGGGCGATCTGCTCCAGGTCGGCCGACTGGTCCTCGGGGTGGCCACGGTGGACGCCGCCGATGCCACCGGTCGCCATGAAGCGCACACCCGCCATGGCGGCGGCGCGCACCGTCGCCGCGACAGTGGTGCCGCCGGCGACTCCATGGGCCAGCGCCGGGCCGAGGTCGCGCGAGCTGACCTTGACCGAGCGGGCGGCGATCCGCTCGAGGTCTTCGTCCGACAGCCCGACGCGCAGCCTGCCATCGAGCACGGCGATGGTCGCCGGCACGGCGCCCTCGTCGCGCACCGCGGCCTCGCACTCACGGGCGGCGCGCAGGTTGTGCGGCGACGGCAGGCCCTGGCCGACGATCGACGTCTCCAGGGCGACGACGGGGGTCTCCGTATCGATCGCTCGCGCGACTTCGGCGGCGACCTCGAGGCGACTCAGCTCGGGCGTGCCCCCGCCACGAGCACCGACCGCGAAGCCGCGTTGACGCCGTGCTCCGCCGCCTCGACCGGCGCGGCGCCGCGCAGCCAGGCGCTGGAGAAGGCGGCCGCGAACGCATCTCCCGCGCCGGTCGGATCCACAGCCACCACGTGCGGCGCCGCGATCGTGCGGCCGAACACCCGACAGCCCGCCGGGCCGAGCTTGAGGACGGGCACCTGGGCGAGGCTCTCGAGCGGCACGGCCAGTGTGGCGGCCTCGGCCTCGGTGGCGAAGAGCACCTCAGGTGTGAGCCGGGCCAGGACGTACGCCATGCGCGACGGGCCGTAGGCGCGGAGGCCGGCGGCCGACGACAGGTCGATGGCGAGCATCCCCTTCGCCTCGCGCACGACGCGGATCGCGGCGCGTGTCGCGCTCGCGATGGGCTCGACGAAAAGTGAGTACGCCGGAACATGGAGAAGCCGGGCGTCGCGGAACCAGGACTCTTCGAGGTCTTCCGGGCTCAGGCCGACGCTTGCCCCGCGGTGCGTGGCCATAGTGCGGCGACCTTCATCGTCGACGATCACCGCGATCGAGCCGGTCGGCTCGGCCGCCCAGACCGCACGCACCTCGACGCCGCGGGCCTCGAGGTCCGCGACGAGCCGTCTCCCGGTATCGTCGTCGCCGACGCGCGTCACGAGGCGCGCGCCGTCGCCCAGCGCCGCCGTCCAGGCGCAGAAGTTCGCGGCCTGGCCGCCGCCGCCGAGCGTGATGGTCGCCGGAGTGTCGTCGTCGGGGCGGAGCGGCGCCTCGGGGACGATCGAGATGTCCTGCAGGAGGTCGCCGATGGACACGATCAAGATCAGTCGAGGATAACCGTCACCGGCATACCGCAATCGAAGTACGTGGAAATCGCGCAAATGCGGCTGGCGGCGGCGCCGAAGAGGCGCCGATGATTCGCCTCAGCCGGGATCAAAGGGTCCGCCTGGCAAGGCTGTGGGGATCGAGCCATGCGCCGCGAGCATTGGTCGTACTTTTCCTGGCTTAAGCTAACCGGGTCCAACCGTCCTTTCTTCGGAGGGGGAGCAAAGGATGAAGCACCGCCTGATAGCCGTCGCCGTCGCCCTGTTCGCGTTCGCGCCCGCCACCATCCACGCAGGAGGCACGACCGGCCTCGATCCAGGCGTAGGCAACGTCCCGCAGGGCGTGCAGACCGACGGCGCATACGCCGCGAGCTACGCGGGCCGCGTCACCAACGTCTTCGTCACGAGCAGGAAGATCAGCTGCTACGTTCCCGAGGTCCCGGCTCCGGGCAACGTTCCGTGCCCGGGCGCCAACACCGGTGAGGACGTCGGCCCCTACGCGCAGCAGGCGACGAGCCGGACCGGCTTCCCCGCCTCGACCCCGATGCTGGTCACGGACCACTCGGAGTCCGACATCCGCGTCGACCCTACCAACCCGAGGCACGTCATCGGCTCCAGCAAGTGGTTCACCGGCGCCGGCGGCTACAACCACCTGGTCGGCTTTTACGAGTCCTGGGACGGCGGCAGGACATGGCCGGTCCAGGGCCATGTTCCGGGCTACGAAGGTTTCACCGACAACACCGACCCCGTGGGCGCGTTCGACTCGTACGGCAACTACTACCAGGCCACGCTGCCCTACCAGTTCTTCTACGACCAGGGCGGCCACAAGAAGTACGAGGTTGGCAACGAGCCGAACCCCGGCATCGACAACGAAGCGGTCTCCATCGCCGTCCGTCCGCACGGCGCCACCGGGGCGCGAGACTGGTTCACGACCCACAACGGCCGGCCCGACAACGTGTTCGTCACCAACGCGGGATTGGGCCAGGAGCCGGACAAGGAGTGGATCGCCATCGACCGCAACCCGACGGTGGGCGGCCGGCCGAATCCGAACTTCAACCGCATCTACTTCATGTTCGTGAACTTCAATGGCCACGGCAGCAAGCCGTACGTATCGACCGCGGTCGGCAATCCTGATGGCACACACAGCGACTGGACGGCCCCGGTGCTGCTGCCGACCGGAAACGGCGCCTCCAACAACAACACCTACCTCTACCCGCACGTCGACCCGGACGGTGTGGTCTACACGCCGGTCGTCAACTACGTGTCGCAGGCGGGCTCGTGTTGCGTCGACATCTACGTCGATTACTCGAGCGACGGCGGCGTGACGTGGCAGGGTCCGCTGCTGGCTGCCGCGGGCGTGCACACGCCGCCGCTGTCAGGCCCCGGGTACGAGAACACGACGTTTGAGGACGGGATCGAAGAGACCTTCAACGTCGGCAGGCACGCGCTGTACCTCGCGTACGAGTCGAAGAGCTCGGGCCACGGCAACATCCTGCTCACCGCGTCGTACGACCAGGGCAAGACGTGGACCTATCCGATCCAGGTCAATGACAACGCGAACCCGAACGTGGACGAATTCCAGCCGAACCTGGCCGTCGCGACCGACGGCACGGTCAGCGTGAACTTCTACGACCGGCGCCTGGCCTGTCCGGCCCAGGGCACGAGCGAGGCGATCGCGGCGGGGATCGGGCTGGATACCGCCAACCCCATCTGGGGCCGCAACCCGCCGTACGGTGCAGCCAACTACTGCATCACGTCGAGCATCCAGTTCTATGGACCGGGCCTCACCCCCAGGGGCCACAACGCCCGCATCACCGAGCACAGTTGGGACCCGCAGCTCAACCAACCGAACCGCTCCTGCGTGTGCAACCCGGCCGACGGATTCCTCGGCGACTACTTCGGCAACGACATCGCCGGCACGACGGATTATTCGAGCTTCATCAGCACCTACGACGACGGGACGAACCCGAACCACTACCAGCAGCAGGTCGTGGCGAAGATCTCAGTGCCGGCGTGACGGCTCCGTCTTGAGGAGGCCCCACTCCGCGAGTTGCCCGCGGAGCCGGGCCTCGCGGTGCTCATCGAGGC
>DATEGB010000126.1:0-18339 GCA_035280365.1 Candidatus Dormiibacterota bacterium
GCGAGCAGCACACCCGGCACGTACGCCTCGCGGCTCGTAGTCCGATGCGCGATGGTCAGCGTCTGGCCGGGCAGGCCGAAGATGACCTCCTGGTCGGCGACGAAACCAGGCAGACGGACGCTGTGCACGGCCACGTTCCCCTCCTCCCCGCCGCGCGTCCCCGCCAGCGTCTCCTTCTCCGCCTTGCGGTGCGCAAACGGCCTGTCCTTGCGACGCGACGCGAGGCGGCGCGCCGTGGAGAGCGCGGTACCGGAGGGAGCGTCGAGCTTGCCGGGGTGGTGCAGCTCGATGATCTCGGCCGCGTCGAAGTGCGGGGCCGCGATGTCGGCGAGGTGCATCATCAGCACCGCTCCCACGGCGAAGTTCGGGGCCACGATGCCGCCGATCCTCTTCTCCTTGCAGGCGGTCTCGATCTTGTCCACGTCCGCGGCGGCGAGACCCGTGGTGCCGATGACCGGCGCGGCGCCCGCAGCGATGCCTGCCAGGGCGTTGTGCAGGGTGTCGGACGGCCGGGTGAAGTCGACCAGCGCCTGCGGGCGCTTCTCGTGCAGGAACGTGGCGAGGTCGTCGCCCCGCGTGACCCCGCCCACGTACTCGATCCCCGGTTCGTTCTGGAACGCCGCCGCCAGCACGGAGCCCACCTTGCCCCGGTGGCCGGCGACGGCGACTCTCACTAGTCCCGCCGTGGGCGCCTGTCGCGGCCTCCGCCGTTGCGACCGCCCCGATCCCGTCCGCCGAATCCGCCCTCGCGTGACGGCGCGGGCGTTGCCAGCGCGGCCGCCATGACCTCGGGGTCGATCTTCTCCTCGATCGGCTCACCCTTCGTGGTCAGCTCCTCGATCGCCGCTTGGCGGCTCAGGTTGAGCCGGCCCTGGCTGTCGATCTCGGACGCCTTGACCATGATCTCGTCGCCGATGTTCACGACCTCCTCCACCCGCTCGACCCTGTGGTCGGTGAGCTTGGAGATATGGACGAGCCCGTCCTGGCCCGGCAGGACCTCGACGAACGCGCCGAAGGGCATGATGCGCACGACCTTGCCCCGGTAGATCTTGCCGACCTCGACCTCGTCGGTGAGGCTCTTGATCCAATCGATCGCCTTCTGGCCGGCCGCCTGGTCGACCGCGGCGATGAAGACGCGGCCGTCGTCCTCGACGTCGATCTGGGCGCCGGTCTCCTCGGTGATCTTGCGGATCATCTTCCCTCCCGGGCCGATGACGTCCCGGATCTTGTCGGGGTTGATCAGGATCGTCGTGATGCGCGGCGCGAAGCTGCTCATCTCGCTGCGCGGCCGCGGCAGCACGGCGAGCATCTTGTCGAGCACGAAGAGCCGAGCCTCGCGGGCCTGTTCTAGCGCCTGGGCCATGATCTCCATGGTCAGGCCTTTGATCTTGATGTCCATCTGCAGCGCGGTGATGCCATCGCGCGTGCCCGCAACCTTGAAGTCCATGTCTCCCAGCGCGTCCTCGACGCCCTGGATGTCGGTGAGGACCGCGAACCTGCCCTCACGGGTGACCAGCCCCATGGCGATGCCGGCCACTGGCGACTTGATCGGCACGCCGGCGTCCATCAGCGCAAGCGTCGAGCCGCAGACCGACGCCATCGACGTCGAGCCGTTGGAGCTCAGGATCTCGGAGACCAGCCGGATCGTGTAGGGCCAGTCCTCGACTGGCGGAATGACCGCCAGCAGCGCCCGCTCGGCGAGAGCGCCGTGGCCGATGTCGCGCCGCCCCGGGCCGCGCAGAGGCCGCGCCTCGCCGACCGAAAACGGCGGGAAGTTGTAGTGGTGCATGTAGCGCTTGAACTCTTCGGCGGTGAGGCCGTCGAGCTTCTGTTGGTCTGACATCGAGCCGAGGGTCGCGATGGTGAGCGCCTGCGTCTGGCCGCGCGTGAACAGGCCGGAGCCGTGCGTACGCGGCAGGACGCCAACCTCGACAGTGATGGGCCGGACGTCCTTCACGCCGCGGCCGTCCACCCGCACGCCCTCATCGACGATGCGCTGCCGGACCCGGTCCTTGACCGCCTTGTCGAACAGCTTGCCGACGATGTCCGCGTGCTCGGGGAAACGCTCGCCGAGCTCGATGATGGTCTTGATGCGCAGATCGTCCATCGCGCTCTCGCGGCTCTTCTTGTCGGCGCTGTACATGACCTGGTCGAGGCGCAGGGCGAGGTACTCGCCCACGATCTCGACCATCTGCTCGGGGTAGCTCGGCGAGATCCAGTCCCGCTTCTCGAGGCCGACCTGTTCGCGCAGCTCGAGCTGGGCGGCGCAGATGCGCTTGATCTCCTCGTGCGCCGCTGTCAGGGCGTCGAGCACTACCTGCTCACTCACACCCCTGGCGCCGGCCTCGACCATGAGGATCGCGTCGGACGTGCCGGCGACCACGAGGTCGAGCTCCGAGTCGGCCATCTGCGACATCGGCGGGTTGACCACGACCTGGCCGTTCAGGTAGCCCATGCGCACCGCGCCGACCGGGCCCTGGAACGGTATGTCGGAGATGACGAGCGCGGTGGACGCTCCGTTGATGCTGAGGATCGTCGGGTCGTTCTCCTGGTCGAAGGAGAGCACGGTCGAGATGACCTGCACGTCGAGCCGGAAACCGTCGGGGAACAACGGCCGCAGTGGGCGGTCGGTCAGCCTCGAGGCGAGGATCGCCTGCTCGCTGGGCCGGCCCTCGCGGCGCATGAAGGCGCCGGGGATCTTGCCCGCGGCATAGAGCTTCTCCTCGTAGTCGCACGTGAGCGGGAAGAAGTCGATGCCCTCGCGAGGCTCATTCGCCATCACGGCGGTGCTGAGGACGACGGTGTCGCCCTGGCGGATGATCACCGCCCCATTGGCCTGCTCGGCCACCCTGCCGGTCTGGATCGAAATGCGCCGACCGGCGACGTCTACGTTTTTCGTAGCAACTGCCACGCCAAATACCTCCAAATATGTGGAGGATTTCCCTGCGGCGCGACTGCGGTCAAGTTCCTAGCAGCAGCCGTTTAGCGCGAACGCTGAACGAGAGCTTCTAAGAGCTGACCCGCGCTACCGGCGGGAATCCTCCTTTGTTTATCTCCTGATCCCGAGCTTGGCGACGAGAGCGCGGTAGCGCTCGATGTCGGTGTCCCTCAGGTAGTTCAGCAGACGCCGTTGCTTGCCGACCAGGAGAAGGAGGCCGCGGCGCGAGTGATGGTCCTTGGCGTGCGTCTTCAGGTGCTCGGTGAGCTCCCGTATGCGCGCGTTCGAAAGGGCGATCTGGACTTCGGGGGATCCCGTGTCCTTGTCTGCTCGTTTGTGCTCGGCGATCAGCTTGCCCTTGACTTCGTTCTCTACTGCCAAACTCGACGAGAGAGTATACGGGGCGGTCGCTAGCGGCTGTATTCGACCGATCCGTCCGACCTCGGATCGGCGCCCCCGCGCCACTCGGCCGGCCCGTCGACCACGATCGCGTGCGCGTGCCCGAAGGAGCTGTGGCGCGCCGGCATGAGCATCACCCGCGAGTCGGCCCGCGCCATCTGGGCGGCGCCGGGGTAATCAGCCTCGACGGCCAGCGTCACTCCGTCGTTCAGGACCATCTTCCGAGGCCGGGCCACGGCCTCGGACGGGTCGAGCCCCTCGTCGGCCAGGTTGCGGAGGACCTGGACCTGCAGCTGCGGCTGCCGCGGCCCGCCCATCGTCCCGAACGCCGCCCACGGCCGGCCCTCACGCGCCGCCATGCCCGGGATGAGCGTGTGCATCGTCCGCTTTTTCGGCTCCAGACGGTTCACGTGCGCCGGGTCGAGCTGGAAGTACGCCCCCCGGTTCTGGAGCAGCATGCCGGTGCCGTCGGCGACGATTCCCGAGCCGAAGTCGTAGGCGACGCTCTGGATCAACGAGACGAGGTTGCCCTGCTCGTCTGCGGCGCAGAGGTAGATGGTGTCGCCGCGCCTGGGCGTGGTGTCCACCGCCGCCGCGGGTTCCGCCCGCGGGTCAAGGAAGACCTCGGTGGGAGCGGGCGCGAAATCCGGGTCGGTGATGTAGCGTTCGCGCAGGCCGTAGCTGGCGTCGCGGGCGGCGCGAAAGTCGTGGCCGGCCGCCAGGCGCAAAGCAAACGAGGCGGCGACCAGCCCGACCGTTGGTGGCGGCAGCTCATAGACGACGGCGTCGCGGTAAGGGAACGCGACCGGCTCGACCCATTGCGAGCGGTGAGTCGCGAGGTCCTCCCGCGTCACAAACCCGTCCCTCCGTTTGAGTGCGTCGGCGACGGCGTCGGCGATCGCACCGCGGTAGAAGCCGTTCATCCCGTGGCGGCCGATGTCGCGCAGCGTCGAAGCCAGGTCGGGATTGCGCAGGAGCATGCCCCGCTTCATGGGCGGGTACAGGGCGTACGCGTGCGGCTCCTTGAGCAGCAACGGCGCGGCCGCAGCAAGGTGCTCGGCCAGGCCGTCCGAGATGACGTAACCGTCCTGGGCGAGGCTTGCGGCGGCGTCGACCACCGCGCCGAGACCGACGCTGCCGAACCGCTCGAGCAGCCTCCCCCACGCCTCGACCGTCCCCGGCACCGTGACCGACATGGCCCCACGCGCCGGCATCTCGTCCAGGCCGCGCTCGCGGACCGCTTCGATGGTAGCGTGCTCTCCCGAGCGGCCGGCGCCGATCAGCCCGATCGGCGCGGCCTCGCCCGCCGGCCACACGATCGCCATGAGGTCTCCCCCGACCGACGTCATGTGCGGGTACACGACGCACAGCACCGCGTCCGCCGCGATGGCCGCGTCGATCGCGTTCCCGCCGTCGCGCAGGACCTGGGCCCCCACCTCGCTCGCGGTGCGGTGTGGAGTCGCGATGACTCCGCGCGTCACCGCGGCGTGATGAACTCGATCGCTCCCGGCTGGATCTCGAACAGCGCGGGCAGGAACCCCACAGCCTCGCCATCGATGTCGATGCGGACCCTGTCCGGCGACGACACCGACACGCGCTTGCCGTACATGAGCTCTATTTTCGGGTTGTTCTGGTCGAGGTGCCGGCCGGCGAGGAAGTCGTTCATGCCGCGCATCGTCTCGATCTTGCCCGCGTTCTTGATCAGGATCACGTCGAACACGCCGTCGGTCGGCGACGCGGCCGGCGCCATCTGCATGCCGCCGCCGAAGAACTGGCAGTTCGCGACCACGACCTGCTGCGCCTGCTTCAGGTCATGGCGCGTGCCATCGACGTCGATCGTCATCGGCTTGTTCTTGAAGCTCAGCAGCGCGCGCAGGCCGCCGATCTTGTACGCGGCGCTGCCGAATCGCTTGGTGCCGTTGCCGACCAGGTTCACCACGTCGCCGCCGAGCCCGGCGTCGGCGATGTTGATGAAGTGGCGGACGCCCGTCGAGCCGTCATCTTTCGTGTAGGTGACGCATCCGGCGTCGAGCCTGCGCACCATCCCGTTGCGCAGGACCTCCACGGCCTGCCGCGGGTCGAGCGGGATCCGCAGCGTGCGCCGGAAGTCGCCCCCCGTGCCAAGCGGCACCATCGCGAGTTTGGTCGACGTCGGGAGGGGAGCGCCGTTGCGGAAGAAGCCGTTGACGACCTCGTTGAGCGTCCCGTCTCCGCCGACCGACACCACGACGGGGCGCGAGGCGAGCACGTTGCGCTGGGCGATCTCGATCGCCTCGAGAGGGCGCGTCGTCCTGGCGACCTCATAGGGAAGCCCGGTCGACGGCAGCCACGACTCGACGGCCGCCCACTCCCGACCCGCCTTGCCGGCGCCGGACGCCGGGTTGACGATGAACAGGATCGGAGCGCCGGCCCGGGCGCCTATCGCGAGCCTCCCATGGCGAGCGGGTTCATGATCGCTTCAGGGTCGAGCCCTTCCTTCACTGCTCTCCAGACGCGCATCCAACCTCCCATCTCGTCGCCGATCCACCGGGCGCGGGCCTGGCCCACCCCGTGGTGGTGGCTGATCGTAGCCCCTAGCTCCAGGGCCGCGGTCATCGTTCCCTCCCAGGCGCGGCCGTAAGCGGCCCGCGCCTCCTGCTCGTTCTCGGCCGAGCCGCCGAACGTGAAGTACGCGCAGCAGCCCTGCTCGTAGGCATGGCTGAAGTGGCATAACGCGACCGGGCCGATGGCTATTGCGCCTTTGATCCGGGCGTGCAGCCCCGGCAGCACGGACCACGGCCCCGCCACCTCGATGACGTCGAGGAACGAGCTCGGCGTGGCGAGGAACGTGTGGAGCAGGTCGGCCGAGAGGTCAAAGCGCTGACGCTCCCACCTCTGCCATGGCTCTTCGCCGAGCTCCCGCGCCGCCTGCGCGAATTGCCGGACGGCGGCCGCCTCGGCTTTGGCGACCGCGTCGAGGCCGGCCGTGGCCACGACCAGCGCACACTCGCCCGCGCCCAGTTCGTAGCGGTTGAAGACGCTGTCCTCGGCGTCATAAAGGCGCATCAGCAGCGGCCGGATCCCCGCATGCATCACCGCCCGCATGCATGCGAGGCCGGCGTCGACGTCCTTGAAGGCGTAGCCCCGACCGACCGTCGATTCCGGCAGCCGGTGGACCCGCAGCGTGGCCCCGAGGACGACGCCGAGGGCCCCTTCCGCGCCGAGAAACAGCTGGTGCAGCGCGGGCCCCGCGGCCGACCGCGGGCCGGGTCGGGGCGCGGCGAACGTCCCGTCCGGCAGCACCACGGCAAGCCCGAGGACCATGTCCTCGATGCTTCCGTACCGGCTCGACTGCTGACCCGACGAGCGCGTGGAGATTAGCCCACCGACGGTCGTCCCCGGCAGCGAGCTCGGGTAGTGACCAAGGGTCATGCCCTTCGCGTTGAGCTGCTTTTCGAGGTCGTAGCCGTTGACGCCCGCCTCGCACTTGCACACGAGATTCGCCTCGTCGATCTCGAACACGCGGTCGAACGCCGACATGTCGAGCGCGACCTCGCCCTTCGCCGGCCCAAGCGCACCGCACATGCCGGTGGCACCTCCCAGCGGCGTCACGGCAACGTGGTTCGCGGCGGCCCAGCGCAGCACCGCTGTCACCTGGTCGCGACCTGTCGGGCGCACGACGAGCACCGACTCGGGCGCCTTTCCCGCCCGCTCGTCCATGATCGGCAGCGGCCACAGGTCGCGCACCGGCCGCTCGTCGACCGCCGCGGCGCCGACGATCTTCTCGAGCTCCGGTCTTGTCAACGCCCGGCGATCCGGCGCGTGTCCTCGACGTCGCGCTTCAGCTGCTGGACCAGGTCGCCAGGCGTCGGGAACCTGATGTCCGGGTGCAGGTAGTGGACGAACCGCAGCTCGAGGCGCTGCTGGTAGAGGTCGCCCTCGAAATCGAGCAGGAAAGCCTCGACCTTGAGCTCGGTCCCGCCGAAGGTCGGGCGGTAACCCACGGAAAGCGCGGCGACGAAGCGGCCCTCGGGCGCGATGACGCGGCCCGCGTACGCGCCCAGCGCGGGGACAAGCTTGTTCGGCTCGGGGCTGATGTTGGCGGTCGGAAAGCCAAGCGTCCGCCCCACGCGCGCGCCGGCCTCGACCGGTCCCGCCATGGAAAACTCGCGACCCAGCAGCCGGTTGGCCTCGTGGACCTCGCCGGCGGTGACGAGGCGGCGGATCTCCGAGCTGTGCAGGTCGCGTCCTTCGATCCGATACGGCGGGACGACGTCGACCGTGAAGCCGTGCGAGCGCAGCCACTCCGCGTTGCCGGTGCGGCCACGGCCGAACGCGAAGTCGAAGCCGATGACCCACGTCTTGATGTCCATCACGCCTGCGAGACGGTCGACGAACTCCTGTGGTGACAGGGACATGAGCTCGCGGTCGAACCGGAGCACGATGGCGTGCTCGATGCCGGCTCTCTCGACGAGCCCAAGCTTCTCGCGCAGCGTCGTGATCGAGGACGGGCAGTTAGCCGGGTCGAGCACGCAGCGCGGGTGCGGCTCGAAGGTGATGAGGGCGGGCTCGGCACCGGCCGCGGCGGCGGCGCGTCTCGCATGGGCGATGACGTCCAGGTGCCCCAGGTGAACGCCGTCGAAGCTGCCTACTGTCAGCGCCACCGGCCCGATGTGTGCAGTTGGAAGCCCTAGGTGGACCTTCAGGTGAGCACCTTGGATCCCCGCGAAATCGAAGCCTGCGCCGAGACTTCGCGGGGACCCCTGTCGCTCAATTGAGCACTTTCTCCGGGACAAAGGTGCGCCGAAGCGGGTCGGTATGGCCGAGCGCGACCAGGCGGCCCTCGGCGTCGTGGGCGCGCACCGGGCCGGGCGCGGGTTCGGGCAGGACGCGCACCGGGCGGCCCTGACGGACCTGCGCCTCCTGCTCGACGTTGAGCCGGACCCGCTCCATGTCGGGGAGTATGACCTCCGCCGGTAACAGTCGAGCCCGCACCGCCTCTGGCTCCTCGAGCGCCTCGGAGTCGATCGCGTCCTCGATGGTCAGCGGCCCGTACGCGGTGCGGACGAGACGTCCCAGGTAGCCCCCCACGGCGAGCCGCTCGCCCAGGTCCCGCGCGATCGAGCGCAGGTAGGTCCCGCTACCACAGCGGACCTCGATCCTGGCCACGGGGTTGAGCCCGGGCTCGAACTCGAGCAGGTGCGCGTTGTAGACCTCGACCTCACGCGCCGCGGGCCGCATCGTGTCGCCTTCCCGCGCCAGCCGGTAAGCCCGCTTGCCCTCGACCTTCACCGCCGAGTACGCAGGCGGCTGCTGCTGGAACCGGCCGACGAAGACGGCGAGCTCCCGCTCGAGGTCCGATGCGGTCAGCCCCGAGGGGTCGCCGGCGGCCTCGGGCTCGGCCTCCGCGTCGTCGGTCGCGGTCACAAAGCCGAGATGGATCTCGGCGACGTAGGTCTTGGGCAGCCGGTGGGCGAAGTCGGCCAGCCGCGTCGCCGACTCGAAAAGGACCGGCAGCACGCCCGTGGCCAGCGGGTCCAGAGTGCCCGCGTGGCCGACCCGGTGCGCGCCCGTCAGACGGCGCAGCCGGCTGACGACCGCAAACGAGGTCTCGCCGGCGCTCTTGTTGACGTTGAGGACGCCGGTTTGAAAACGCTCAGTGCTCGGACGAGGCGGCAAGGATCGCCTCCTTGGCGGCGCCCAGGACGACCCTGACCGCTTCGTCCATGGGCTTTTCGATCTCCGCCCCGGCGGCCCGGATGTGGCCGCCACCGCCGAACGATGCGCACAATGCTGCCGCGTCCACCGCGCCACGGCTGCGCACGCTCATCTTTGTCAGGTCGCTCGACACCTCTTTGAACAGGATCGCCAGCTCCAGCCCGGCGATGCTGTTGAGGGTGTCGATGATGCCCTCGGACTCGGCCATCACCGCGTTGGCCTCCTTGAGCATGCGCCGCGTCACCTTGGCCCAAGCGAGCCGGCCGTCCATCTCCACGCGCATCGTCGCCAGGGCGAGGCCGCTCAGCTTGAGCGTGGTCTCGGGCCGCATCTTGTAGACCTGTGTCGCGATGTGGCCGGGGTCGGCTCCCAGCCGCGCGAGCCGGGCCGCGTCTTCCAGGGCGCGAGGCGTCGTGTTCTCGTGACGGAAGCCGCCGGTGTCGGTGAGGAGCGCGACGTACAGGTTGGTCGCGATACCCGGCGTGATGGGATGACCGAAGTGGTCGAGCATCTCCATCACCATCTGCCCCACCGCCGAGGCGTTCGGGTCGATCACGTTGATGTCACCGAACCTCGTGTTCGAAGGATGGTGGTCGATGTTGATGATCGTCGCGTGCTCGGCGATGCGCCGCACGGCGCTGCCCGAGCGCTCCAGGTTGCCGGAGTCGAAGAAGAACACCAGCTGCGGGTCGACGCCGTGCGGCGGCTCGGCCTGGATGTGCTCGATTCCGGGCAGGAACGCATACATCGGCGGCAGCGGCGGAGGCACGATGACCCATACGTCCTTGCCATCGGACCGAAGCGCCTCGGCGAACGCGAGGCTGCAGCCGAGGGTGTCGCCGTCGGCATCCTTGTGGCCGAAGATCAGGATCTCCTGATTGGCGTCGACCAGGTCCTTGATCTCGTCGTACAGATGCGGCTTGTCCGGCTGAGCGCTGGCGATTACGAGGCCTCCTTGTCCGACTCGGAATCCGGTGGAAGCACCTCTTTCAGCAGCTCCGAGATGTGGACGGCGTATTCGATCGACGGGTCGAGCTCGAAACGCAGCTCGGGTGAGAACTTCAGGTTCTGCAGGCGCCGGCCGAGCTCGTGCCGGATGAGGCCTTTGGCCGAGATGAGGCCCTTGATCGAGGCCTTCTGCTCCTCGGGGTTGCCAAGCACGCTCACCCGCACGCGCGCCTGGCGCAGGTCCGCCGACATGCGGACCGCCGTGATGCTGACGAACCCGATGCGCGGGTCCTTGAGGTCGCGGCGGATGATGGACATGATCTCTTCGCGCACCTGCTCCCCCACCTGGTCCGCGCGGTAGCTGGTCATGACGACCACTTCCTTTAGCAAGACACCACGCCTTGCTTAGATTTCTTCCCGCTCGAGGCGATAGGTCTCCATGATGTCGCCCGCGACAAAGTCCCCCCAGCTCTCGAGGCCGATGCCGCATTCCTGCCCCGCGGGCATCTCGCGCACGTCTTCCTTGAAGTGCTTGAGGGACGTGATGCGTCCCTCATGGAGCTGCTCGCGGCCCCGGAAAAGCTTGACCCAGCCGCCACGGCTGACCTTGCCCTCCACGACGCGACTCCCGGCGATGATCCCGGTGCGCGGAATCTTGATCGGGGTGATGACCTCGACGCGGCCCTCACGGATCTGGCGGTAGGTCGGCTCGCGCAGGCCCTTGGCCGCACGCTCGACGTCCTCCGTCAGCTTGTAGATGACGTCGTAGTAGCGGACCTCGACTTTGGCCCGCTCCGCCGCGGCGGTGCTCGCCGGCGTCGGCTTGAGGTTGAAGCACACGATGATGGCGCTGGAGACGCTCGCGAGCAGAAGATCCGAGTCGCTGACCGCGCCGACGCCCTGGCCGACCACCTTGATCGCCACGACCGGGTCCTCGATCTTCTGCAGCGCCGCGAGCACGGCCTCGAGCGTGCCCTGGGCGTCCGCCTTGACGACCAGGCTCAGCTCCTTGACCTCGCCCTCCTTGGCCCGGCGGGCAAGGTCCTCGAGGGTGACGCGAGGGGTGAAGTCGCGAGCGGCCTCCTGGGCGCGCTTCTCGATGAGCTTGGTGAGCGCGATCTGGCGAGCGGCCTTCTCCGAGCCGACGACCTGGAAGATGTCGCCGGCCTGCGCGACCTCACTCATGCCGGAGACGACCACCGGCGTCGCCGGCGGCGCCTCGCTCACGCTGCGGCCGCGGTCGTCGGCCAGCGCGCGTACGCGGCCGTAGATGTGGCCGCAGACGAAGTCGTCGCCGACCTCGAGCGTTCCGGCCTGGACGAGCACGGTGGCCACGGGCCCGCGGCCGCGCTCGAGATGCGCGTCGACGATGGTGCCGATCGCGTTGCGGTCGGGGTTGGCCTTGAGCTCGAGGATGTCCGAGGACAGGACGATCGTCGTCAGCAGGTCGTCGATGCCCCTTCCCGTCTTGGCGCTGAGGTGCACGCACTCGTGCTCGCCGCCGTAGTGGCGCGTCACGATGCCCTGCTCGGCCAGCTGCTGGTGGACCCGCTCGACGTTCGCGTTGTCCTTGTCGATCTTGTTGATGGCGACGATGATCGGCACCTTCGCGGCGCGGGCGTGGTGGATGGCCTCTACCGTCTGCGGCATCACGCCGTCATCCGCGGCCACGACCAGGACGACCAGGTCGGTGACCTGGGCGCCGCGGGCGCGCATGGCGGTGAAGGCCTCGTGGCCCGGGGTGTCGATGAAAACGACGGGGTGCCCGTCTGCGGTCTCGATCTGGTAGGCGCCGATCCTCTGCGTGATCCCTCCGGCTTCACCGGCCGCCACGTGGGTCTGCCGGATCGCGTCGAGGATCGACGTCTTGCCGTGGTCGACATGGCCGAGGACGGTGACGATGGGCGGCCGCGGCTTGAGCTTGGTCGGGTCCTCGTTGGCGAGTGAGAAGAGCTCCTCGCGGGAGGTGGTGACGACGTCACCGTCGCCCTCCGCCGCCTCGACGGCGACCACGTCCTCGCTGGCCACGGGCTCGACGGTGTAGCCGAACTCGTCGGCCACGATCTCGGCCGTGGCGAAGTCGATGACCTGGTTGATCGTGGCCAGGATCTTCGAAGCCATGAGCTTCTTGATGACCTCGACTGGGCTGACGCCCAGCTTGTCGGCCAGGTCCTTGACAGAAAGGGTCGGCGGTAGAACCACGCGGCGGTCGCCGTTGGTCTCGATCTTGGTGGTGACCGGGGTGGGCTTGAAGGCGGAGCGGGCAGCCTCGATCGCGCCGGGCGCCAGGGGCGCAGCGGCGTTGCGGGTCAGCCTGCGCTGCTGCAGGAAGTTGACCAGCTCCTTCTGGCTGATGCCAAGTTCGCGCGCGAGTTCGTGTGCCTTCATGCCGGAACTACTGATTATGCCGGGCCGGGCAAATTCGAAACCTTGAGGTCCCTAGCCGAGGCTTCCCGGCCGGACCTCGTCCCAGACGGCCGGTGGGATGCTCGCGCCGAGCGCGCGGTCGAGGGAGCGACGCTTGCGGGCGACCTCCAGACACTCGGCCGACGGGTGGACGTAGGCGCCCCGTCCGCTCAGCCGGCCAGTCCGGTCGAGCTGAACGGACCCGTCCGGACGCCTGACGACCCGGACCAGGTCCGCCTTGCCGGCCTCCTGCCGGCAGGCGACGCAGGTCCTAGCCGGCCGGTGGTTCCCCATCCACCTCACTGGGCTTGATGTCGATGCGGAGGCCGGTCAGTTTGGCGGCCAGGCGCGCGTTCTGGCCGTCGCGGCCGATGGCGAGGGAAAGCTGATTCTTCGGCACCAGAACGGTCGCGGTGCGGGTGACCCGGTCGATGGTCACCCGGTCGACCTTGGCCGGGCCAAGGGCGGCGGCGACGAGCTGCTCGGGGTCGTCCGACCAGGGGACGATGTCGACGTGCTCATTGGCGAGCTCGCTGAGGATGGCGCGGTGGCGCACGCCCTTGGGCCCGACGCAGGCGCCGACCGGGTCGAGGCCTGGCTCGTTGGACGAGACGGCGATCTTGGTGCGCAGCCCGGGCTCTCTCGCGATGGCGCGGACCTGGACGGTGCCCGCCTTGATCTCCGGCACCTCCGCCTCCAGCAGGCGGTGGACGAACGCGCGTGACGAGCGCGAGACGCGTACCTGCGCCTGCTTGCGGTTGTGCTGCGCGTCGAGGATGACCACGAGCACCGGCCGTCCCGGGATGAGCTGCTCGCCAGGGATCTGCTCCTCCGGCGGCATCACGCCCTCGGCGCGGCCCAGGTCGACGTAGACGGTGCCGTTCTCTATCCGGTCGACCACGCCGCTGGCGAGCTCGCCCTTGTGCTCAGCGACGTCTCTCAGGACTTTGTCGCGCTCCAGGTCATGGATGTGTCGGAGGACAGCGTGCTTGGCGGTCTGGGCGGCCATGCGCTTGAAGTCCTCGGAGGGCAGGTCTTTTTCTTCGACCTCCCCGTCGTGGACGACGCGGCTGCGCACGTCGAGCGCGCCGGTCGCGATGTCGAGCCTCACCGTCACGTCGCCTTCGGCGTTGAAGGCGCGCTTGTAGGCGATGGCGAGCGCGTCCTCGACGGTGTGGAGCATCTGCTCGACGGGGATGCCGAGCTCGCTGCAAAGCGCGCTCAGCGCTTCGGCAAGCGATTCCGTCGCCGGCTCAGAGTGCGACCGCGAGCCTGCCCGCGACAACGTCTTCCCAGGAGATGTGGCTGATCACCGGCGCGCGTCCACGAGCCCCCGGCGCCTTCACGGCGATGCCGGCGTCGTCGACCGCGACGAGCTGACCTTCGACCACGGATTCGGATACACCCGTCTTGTAGCGGATATTGACGCGCTTGCCGTTGAAACGGTCGTAATCTTTGCGACCCCGGAGTGGTCTTTCGGCGCCGGGTGACGAGACCTCGAGGTCGTAGGGGCCGGCGATGAGGTTCGAGTGGTCGAGGAGGGGCCCTGCCATCCTGCTCACTCGCTCGCAGTCGTCGATGGTGATTGGGTCGTCGTGGTCGATGGAGATGCGCAGGGTACGCCCCGACTGGCCCGACTGGTCAAGCGCGTAGAGCTCGAAGCCCATGTGGTTGAGCGTGGGCTCGAGCAGCTCTTTGATCGACGATATGGGCCAGGTCGGCATGTCCGGTGTCTGGACCTACCTTACCGCACCGGTTCCGCCATCGCCGGCGATCGCACCTTTGCGGCCCGTTCCAATGGTGCATTCGCCGGCGATCGCGGTCGGGCCAGGCCCTCAGCGCAGCGGCTGCAATCTCCGCCAGACGACCAGAAGCGGCGCCGCGTTGAAGATCGAGCTGTAGGTCCCCGAGACGATGCCGATCAGCAGGGCCAGGGCCAGGCCCTGCAGGCTCGGACCGCCCGAGATGAAGATCGCAGCCAGCACCAGCACGACCGTGAAGCTCGTGATGATCGACCGCGCCGCGGTCTGCATGATGCTCAGGTTCACGACCTGCTCGAACGAAAGGCGCTGGCTCACCCGCAGGTTCTCGCGGATCCTGTCGAACACCACGATCGTGTCGTGGACCGAGAAGCCGACCACCGTCAGCACCGCGGTCACGAAGTACGCGTTGATCTCCCCCACCGGCCACTTCAGCACCGTGCCGAAGATGGAGTAGAGGCCGGTCAGCACGAAAACGTCGTGCAGCAACGCCGCGAGGGCCGACCCGCCGAATTGAAAGCCCGCGCGCCAGCCGCCCGGGACGTTGCGAAAACGGATCGCCAGCAACAGCAGGATCGCGGCCGAGGCCGTGAGCACGGCAAGCAGAGAAAGAAAGATGGTCTCTCCCGCGATCGTGCCGCCGACGCTCAGGATCTGCTGCACGTTCGTCGGCCCGAGGTGGTTCTTCAGGTCCGACTGGATGTTGGCGAGCTGCTGGGTGTTCAACACGGGGTAGCGGATGATGTAGCCGCTGCCCGTCTCGATGACGGAGCCGTTCGCGTTCTCCGCGTCCACGACGCGTTGCACCTGGGCCAGCGACGGATGGTTGGCGAAGCTGACGGTCAGCTCGGTGCCACCCGCGAAGTCGATCCCGAGCAGGAAGTGGTTGTGCCACATGGACACGATGCCGGGGATGATCACGACCAGCGAGATCGCGAAGAAGAGGTTGCGCCGACCGATGATGTTGAGCCGGCGGGGCGGCCTTGGCTCAGGTGTCGCCGCGACGACCTCCGCCTGCTGCGCCTTCGCCTCCTGGACCAGGTCGGCGACCTGCTCCTCGGACGAGACGTCAGACAGTTCGGACACGGTCCACCCCGAGCAGGCCCGCGCGCCGGAAGCCGCTGCCCGCGAGCACGATCGCCAGCAGGTTGTGCGTGACTACGATCGATGAGACGAGGCTCGCGAACACGCCGATGGCGAGGGTGATGGCGAAGCCCTTCACCGCCGACGGCCCGATGAAGCCGAGGATGACGCAGGTGATGATGGTCGATGTGTTCGAGTCGCGGATGGCGGGCCACGCCCGCCTTACCGCGGCGTCGACGGCGGCGGCGATCGTCCGCCCCGCCCTGACCTCTTCTTTGAAGCGTTCGAAGATCAGCACGTTCGCGTCCACGGCCATGCCGACAGAGAGGATGAACCCGGTGATTCCGGCCAGGGTCAGCGTGACCGGCACGAGCTTGAACACCGCGAGCACGGCTCCGGCGTAGAACAGGAGCGCGAGGCTCGCCAGGAAGCCGGGCACGCGGTAGTAGACGATCATGAAGATCACGACGATCGCGAGGCCGAGCAGGCCGGCCGCGATGCTCAGCTTCACCGACTGGGCGCCGAGCGTGGCGCTGACCTGCGTGACGTCGAGGGCCACCAGGTCGACCGGCAGCGACCCGGAGTTGATCCCGGTGGCGAGATCGTTCGCGCTCTGCTGCGTGAAGGCGCCGCTGATCTGGGCCTGGCCGCCCGTGATCGGCTCACGGGTGATGGGGTCGGTCAGGAACTTGCCGCAGACGGTGTCCGGCGTCTGCGCCGCGAGGCAGCCCGCGTCGTAGGGCGAGCTCACCTTGCCGGAATACGCGGCGTCCGCCCAGTGGTCGATGTCGTTCTGCGTCAGGTCGAGCCAGATGGCGAGGTGGCGCTGGGCGCAGTTCGCGGCCGCGCTCGTTGTCGAGTCCCCCGGGCATGCAGCCACGTTCTCCTGGGTGAGCTTGCTGAACTTGTCCGCGCCCACCGACGTGAACTGGATGTTCACGACCCAGGCGGTCCCCGTCGGGTCGATGCTCGCATTGGCGCTCGAGATGTCGTCACCGGTCAGGCCGGTCAGCGCGGGCTTGTAGCCAGGCTCGGGGCCGGCTGTGACCTTGTCATCCTTGATCCACTTCGTATAGACGAGCTTGGAGACGGCGCCGATCGTCTTCTGCGCCTGCTCCGCGTTGACGCCCGCGAGGTCGACGGTGATGCGGTCGTAGTTGGTGCCCGCACCGCGGATCTCGGGTTCGCTGACGTTGAGCGAGTTGACGCGCCGGTTGATGACGGCGATCGTCCGCTGCTGGACTTCGGCGCGGCTCTGTCCGGCCGGGAAGTTCGTGAGCTGGTAGTCGATGTGCGTGCCGCCGGCCAGGTCGAGGCCCTTGTGGAAGAAGAGCTGCCAGCCGCCGAAGTTCGGCGGCAGCCCGGGCACGTTGCCCGTCAGAGGGTAGTGGTTGGCGATCCGGTACACGTAGCCGGCGCCGTCGACGAACAGCGAGATGACCAGGACTACGACGACGAAAAGGCGGATGGGCCAGCTGAGGACCACTTGCATGGGCGGCTAGCTAGTGTACGGTCGGGCCGGTCACCGCTGCCGGAACACCAGGTTCAGGATGATCGTGGCGACGATCGACAGGATCACGCAGGTCGCGAGCGGGATGTAGACCGTGGTGCTGCCGCTCCGGAGCGTGAGGTCGCCCGGGAGCTGAAACCGGCCGAACAGCATCAGCGCGCCGCCCACCACGACGAGCAGCACGCCGAAGACGAGGAGCAACCTCCCCACGTCAGCCATCGCTACTACTTCAGAGTAGGCGGGTCTGCTCGGTCGCGGGTGCGGGCGGAGCGACGCCGATGTGCCGGTAGGCGAGCTCGGTCGCGACCCGGCCGCGAGCCGTGCGGGCGAGGAACCCTATCTGGATCAGGTAGGGCTCGTGGACGTCCTCGATCGTCTCCGGTTCCTCGGCAAGTGATGTCGCCAGGGTGTCGAGCCCGACCGGGCCGCCCTTGAACTTGAGGATGACGGTCTCCAGAAGCTGGCGGTCGAGGGGCTCGAGCCCGATCTCGTCGACCTCGAGCATCCCCAGAGCGTGCCGGGTGACGTCCACCGTCGCCCGCCCGTCACCACGGACCTGCGCGTAGTCGCGTACGCGGCGCAGCAAGCGGTTGGCGACGCGCGGCGTGCCGCGCGCGCGGCGGGCGATCTCCGAGACCGCGTCGTCGTGGATCTCGATGTCGAGGATGCGCGCCGACCGGCTGACGATCTTCTCCAGCTCGGCCTTGGTGTAGAAGTCCAGCCGGTAGACCGCGCCGAACCGGTCGCGCAGCGGCCCGCTCAGCAAACCCTGCCGCGTCGTCGCGCCGACGCAAGTGAAGTGCGGCAGCGGCAGCGTGGCCGCGCTGGCCCCCACTCCCTTGCCCAGCACCGCGTCGAAACGGAAGTCCTCGAGCGCCGGGTAGAGCGACTCCTCGACCACGGTGTTCAGGCGGTGGATCTCGTCGATGAAGAAGACGTCCCGCGACGTGAGGTTGAGGAGGATCGAGCCGAGCGCGCCCTGGTGGTCGATCGCTGGGCCGGAGCTGACCTTGATCGAGACGCCGAGCTCGTTGGCGATGATGTGGGCGAGCGTGGTCTTGCCCAGGCCGGGCGGGCCGCAGAGGAGCACGTGCTCGACCGGCTCGTCCCGTCTCCGCGCCGCCTCCAGCAGGATGCCCAGGTTCTCGCGGACCTGCTCCTGGCCGACGTACTCGGCAAGGAACCGCGGGCGCAGCGTGAGGTCGAACTGCTCGTCGTCCGACCGCGCATCGAGGACCTTGTCTTTGGTCATTTGCGTCCCAGAGCCTTCAGCGCGGTGGCCAGCGCCTCCTGCGTCGACGGCGTCGACTTCCAGTCGACCGACTCGATGCCGGCGCGCGCCTCCTGCGACGAGAAGCCGAGGTTGCGCAGCGCCGACTCGACGGCCTTCGGCACCGTACCGTCGCCGGCGGCGGCGACGGCGCGCGGCACGGCTTCGAGCGCGGCCACCGCGTCGAGGCGCGGCTTCAGTTCGATGATCACCTTGGCCGCCGTCCGCGGCCCGACGCCGCTCGCCCGCCTGATCGGTGCCGCATCCTCGCTCATGATCGCGCGCTTCAGCACCTCGAGGCTCGCAGCGCTGAGGATGTTGAGGCCGA
>DATEGB010000127.1:0-3766 GCA_035280365.1 Candidatus Dormiibacterota bacterium
CCTGCCCAACGGGCCCGGTCGGACCCTGACCGTCTTCGAGTGGTTCTTCGCCGAGCCGGGGACCGGCGCGGGCTGGGAGTCGATGCAGCAGACCATCGCCTTCTCCGACGAGATCCAGCAGGAGGACATCGCCGTCTGCGAACAGGTGCAGCGGGGCCTGCGGTCACGGTCCTACAGCCGGGGACGTTTCTCAGCGTTGCGCGAGAACGGCGTGCACCACTTCCAGTCGCTCGTCACGGAGTTCCTCGAAAAGAGCTAAGCGGTCTTCGTCTGCGCGAGCGATTCCTGCGCCTGCTGGGGCGCCACCGCGAGCGGCACCGTGAAGTGGAAGTCCGAGCCGCTGCCCAGCTGGCTGTCGACCCAGACCTTGCCGCCGTGCATCTCGACGATCTGCCGTGTGATGGCCAGGCCGAGACCCGTGCCGAGGATCTTTCCCGCCGTCTTCTCGTAGCGCTCGTAGCGGCTGAACAGGCGCTGGATGAACTCGGGCGCGATGCCGATCCCGTGGTCGAGCACGCTGACGTCGACGACGCCGTCCCGCACCATGCTGGTCAGCGCGATCTCTCCACCGTCCGGTGAGTACTTGACCGCGTTGCTCAGCAGGTTGGCCACGACCTGGGCAAGTCGGTCAGGGTCCGCCTGCACCGTCGGGTGACCGTCGAACTTGCACACGATGAAGTGCTTCGCGCTTGAGGCGCGCGCCCTGTCGGCCGCATCCTCGAGAAGTGGGATGAGGTCGACGTTCTGCACGTGCAGCGTCAGCCTGCCCGCCTCGATGCGGTCGAGGTCGAGCATGTCGTTGATCATGCGGTTGAGTCGCTCCGCGTCCTTGTTGATGTCTGCCGCGTAGCCCTTCGACTCCTCGAGCGAGACGTCCTCGTCGCGGATCATCTCGCTGAAGCCCGAGATGCCGACGAGGGCGGTGCGGAACTCGTGGCTGACGAGGGAGACGAACTCGCTCTTCAAGCGGTTGAGCCTCTCCAGGCCGGCCAGGTGCGCCGCAGCAGCCTCGTTCGCCGCGTGCTGCGCGTCGACGTCCTCGTACAGGACGAGGAAGTACTCGATGCGTCCAGACCTGTTCCGGACACCGGTGGCGGTCCAGTGGAGCCATACCTCTGAGCTATCGGAACGCAGGGCGTGGCTCTCGGACTCTATGGTGTCGACCCGCCCCTTCCACAACGGCTGAAAAAATTCAAATACGCGCGCGAACTCGTCGGGGTGCAGATACTTGGCCACGGGCGTGCCGACCATCTCCTGCGTACCCATCCGCAGCAGCCCGGCCATCCGCGGGTTGACGTCGATGATGTTCATGTCGACGCCGACCCGCGCGATGCCGAGGGGGGCGTGAGAGATGATCTCGTTCAGGAGCGCGTTGCGCCGCGAGACCTGGCCTTCCGCGTAGCGGCTCTTGTTGAGCAAGTCGAGCGAGTCACGGTGGGTCAGGACCTGGTTGGCGACGACCAGGATGCCGATGCTGCCGGCGAGCACCTCGGAGAAGCTGTCCATCTGTTGCCCAAGGGCCGACATGCGCACCACTGTGATGGCGCCTATGAAAACGGCCGCCCATGGCAGGGCTAGCTGCCACAGCTCGATCGGACCTTCCTC
This sequence comes from Candidatus Dormiibacterota bacterium, assembly GCA_035280365.1. Classification (GTDB taxonomy): domain Bacteria; phylum Chloroflexota; class Dormibacteria; order Dormibacterales; family Dormibacteraceae; genus 40CM-4-65-16. The sequence continues at coordinate 1,606 of DATEGB010000127.1, forward strand.
GCGCGCCTGGTCTGAGCTTCGTGTGGGCCACAGCGGCGCGAGCGCGATCAGGAGGTAGCCGGCCACCCAGCCCGAGTCGAGAACGCTGCCGATGGCGCCATACGTGCCGTTGGCTGTGAGGTATGTGAAGGCGCTGTCCGCGAGCGCGTTGCAGGCGATGCCGCCGAGCAGCAGGGCCATCCGTCCAATCTCGGGCCGGCGCGCGCGTCGCAAGGCGACGATGAGCACCGTCGCGGTGATGATGTCGCCCACCGGGTACGCAAGGCCGATGGCGAGCGCCGGAAGGCTGCTGTTCGAGGTCTCGTAGACCTTGGCCAGGCCGAAGTTCCAGGCAATGAACAGGAGGGACAGGGCGACGATCGAGCCGGCGAGCACAGTCTCGCCGCGTGTCGCCAGGCGCGTGGGCGCGGACGTGAACGCGAAGACGCCGGCGATCGCCAGGGGGATCGCGAGCAAGAAGCCCGCGTCGGCCAGCGAAGGGAAGGGGAGGGCCTCGCCACGAACGACCTCGTACCACGACCAGATCAGCTCGCCGACCGTCCAGCTCAAGGCCGAGAGGCCGAACATCGTCCAGGCGAGCCGGACCCGGCCGCGGTTGCGCCACGCAGCCAGCGCGCAGCTCGCCGCGGCGAGGCCGGAGGCGACGGCCTCGCCGATGTCGTCGACCCCGATCGTGACCGAGTCGCCGCCCCAGCGGTTCGCCGTCCAGGCGATGAAAAGAAGTGACGCGCCCGCCGCGGCCGCCGCGGCGACCACGAAGGGCCGCCAGCCTTCGAGGCCGAGCCCCCTGACCACGACGACGGGTCGCCGCCGGACCAGCGTCAGTGCCGGCATCTGTTGCACGCCGCGAGCGTAAGCCGGAGTGCTCAAAGCCGATCTCTCAATCCGAAAATTCGCGGCGCGAGCGTTAAGTGACGCCAGATTTGATTTAACATGCGGGCAGTTACTTGTAGCACAGGCGGGAGCGGCTAGAGCCCGCCTTAGCCGACGAACTGGGAGCGCAACTTGCGGCGAGAGGTCACAGAGGTGGAGGAGGGTGTGGCCGCCGGCTCGACAGGGCGGGCCTGGGCGGTGCTCGGCCTCGGCGGCCTGGCCGTCCTGCTGTTGTCGCTTCCGGCCCTCCTCGCGCTGGGCGTCGCGCCGTCGAACGGCGCCGTCTTCGCCTGGCTGGCGGCGAGCTTGGCTGCGGTCTCGGGCGGGGGAAAGTTGGCGGCGGTGATCTGGGGCCTAGCAGCTCGCTTCCTGGCGTCTTCGGAGCTTGGGACCGCTGCGTCTCCGACCGAATAGCGCTTTTTCCAAACCCGGGGCCGGACGGCAAAGGAGGTGAGATGTATGCGCAAGCTGCTGTTTGCCGCTTTCCTGGCGGCTTCGGCGTTCCTGAGCCTGGCGATGACCGTCGCGGCCGACGGGCACGGTCAGTGCTGCTGATTCCTGCCTAACGTTAAGTCACTCCCTATGTGCCTGCGCTAATCTGGCACCGTGCCAGACGTGGCCGCGCACGCTGTGACCGAGACGGACGGCTCGAGCGAGCCGCACGGTGTTCGCTCGGGCCGCCGTCGCGGCCGCCGCCGCGGGGTAGAGATCCGTCCGGGGTCTGTTAAGCAAGCCCGGGCGGAGGCCCGCATGAGCCTCGGCCAGATCGCCCAGTCAGACATCAGCCGCACCGCCATCTACTTCGTCGAGACCGGCAAGGCCAAGCCGTCGATGGAGACCCTCCGCCTGATCGCCACCCGGACGAACAAGCCCCTCGATTTCTTCCTCGGCCGCGGAGCGGCCGCGGACGAGGACGTCGCGGTGGCGGAGCTCGAACGTCTCGTCGTCACCGGCGCGAACGCGGACGCGGTCGCGGCGGGAGAGAGGCTGCTCGCGAAGGGCCCGACGGCCCCAGCCGCCGCGCGGGCCAGGTATTTCATGTCGCACGCCCTGATCCGCCTCGGACAGCCGGCCGAGGGCCGCCGTCATGTGTCGGCGGCGCGCGCGTATTTCGACCAGGTGGGCGACACGCTCATGACGGCCGAGTCCCTCGGGTGGGAGGCGGGCGCGGCCCAGATGATGCAGGACACCACCGCCCTCGGGCTCGCGGAAGAGGCCCTCGCGCGCTGCCGCTCCCTCAAGCCGGTCCCGACCTCGACCGAGGCGCGGCTGCTCGCGATCCTCGGTC
>DATEGB010000128.1:0-26175 GCA_035280365.1 Candidatus Dormiibacterota bacterium
TCCCCGGGCTCAGCCGGGTAGCGCGCAAGCCAGTCCAACAGCGCCCACAGGTCCCGCGCGTGCGCCGCCTGTGACGCGCGAAGCCCCGGTCCCCAAAGCATCACCCTGCCGCCGCTGCGCAGGCAGTCCCAAGCCTCCGAAGCGGCGATGCGCGCGACCTGATCGGCGATCTTGTCGGTCTTGGGCGAAGGATCGAGGTACACCGCCAATGTCTCCACGCCCGGTGGCTCGTACTCGCGCACCACCAGCACGCCGTGGCGCGCGCTGGAGCGCCAGTGGATGCGACGCAGCGAGTCGCCGGGGCGGTACTCGCGGACCCCGAAGAGCTCCGTCCCGGCTCCTGCCCGCGGTGCCGGCGCGGTGGCCTCGAGTTCGCGGGTCTCGCGGTGCAAGCCGAGCGAGGCGAACGCCGGATAGACGACGCCTACCTCGCTGTCGGCGCAGGCCCTGGTGCTGTGGAAGAAACCGAGCGGATCGCCAGCGTGGATGCTCCAACCGGTGGCGCTTATGACCGTGCGCCGAAGCCCTTTCAGGGTCTTGTACGCGCGCCAGCCTTTGCGCGGCACCACGCCTGCGCCAATTGCCAATGTGACGTTCCCGAGAAAGCCGGTGACCCAGGCCGGACCGCGCTCCCTTCCAGCGCCGTCGAGACCGATGCTGACGTCGAAGACGTCACCCTCGAAAAGCACGACGTGGGTTGGTGCACCGCGGAGGACCCGCTCCGGGAGATCGTGCGCCGGCGACGCTGGCGACGGCCGCACGTGATCGACGCCGAGGCGCAGATCCAGGCCGCGGTTCAGCCAGGCGTAAACGGCGGCCACGAAAACGATGGCCGCGATCCAGCTCGAGAGCAGGAAGAGCCACGATACCTCGGACGCGGCGCCGTACCACTCGAGGAGCAGCCACAGCACGAGGGCGCCGGCAACCCGCCAGGTCGGCCTCAAGGCTTTGGGCTCTAGTGCTGCCTCAGGGGCGGAATGGGCAGCGTCGCCACGATCTCGCTCAGAACGTCCGCCGCCTTGCTTCTGCCCCGCACCCCGAGCCGGTGTGCGAGGACTGGCACCGCGAGCAGCTTCACGTCGTCGGGGAGGACGAAGTCGCGGCCCTCGAAGAGCGCCCACGCCTGGGCCGCGCGCTGCAGGTACACGCCGGCGCGCATGCTCGCGGGCAAAAGCACTTCCGACCGCCTCCGGATTGCCTCCAGCAGGGAGACGATGTAGGACCGGATGGCCGGGGCGGCGACGACGCGCAGACACGCCTCCTGGAGCTCGATGACCTCGTGGACGTCGATCACCGCGGTCAGCTCGGCGATCGGGTCACCGTGCTCCCGGCGCGCCAGCACCTCCAGCGCCTCGGCTTCGGTCGGCGGCCCCATCTCGGCGGCGAGGACGAAGCGGTCGAGCTGCGACTCCGGCAGCGGGTATGTGCCATGGAACTCGACCGGGTTCTGTGTCGCGACGACGAAGAAAGGCCGCTCGAGGACGCGCGTCGTGCCCTCGACCGTCACCTGGCCCTCCCCCATCGCCTCGAGCAGCGCCGCCTGCGTCCGGGGCGTGGTGCGGTTCACCTCGTCCGCCAGGACGATGTGGGCGAAGATTGGGCCGGGGACGAATTCGAACGTCAGGTCCTTCTGGTTGAAGACGCTTGACCCGGTGATGTCGGAAGGCAGCAGGTCGGGCGTGCACTGGATGCGGCGGAAAGTCCCGCCCACCGACGTCGCCAGCGCCCTCGCGAGCATCGTCTTGCCGGTGCCGGGCAGGTCCTGGAGCAGGATGTGGCCGCCTCCGACCAGGCCGGTCAGCGCCAGCCGGACGACGCGGTCCTTGCCGACGATGACGCGGTGGATGCTCTTCTCGACGCGGTCGAGAAGTTCCGCCGCGCGACGAGGCTGAAGGGAGACCTCCTGCACTGGCGCTCCAGTCTAGGGCCGGGTGTCGGCAACTCCCCAAAATTGGGCCGATGGCCTCGATAGACGACGTCGCGCGTATCTCCAACCTCGGATAGTCGCGACTAACCGAGCATCCCGCGGCGGCAAGGCCCTGATAGTCGCGACTAACCGAACATCCCGCGGTGGCAAGGCCCTGATAGTCGCGACTAACCGAGCATCCCGCGGCGGGAAAGCGCTGATAGTCGCGACTATCGCGTAAGCGGGCGGTCTTAGCCCTGGCCGACCATGCGTGAGATCACCTCGCCGAGGTTCGGCCCGCCCTTGCCGAAGGGCACCGAGTGGACGCGGTGCGCGTAGACCATCTCCGCCACCTCACCCACGTGCTTCACGTCCACCTCTTCGGCGCTGTCGTAGGCGGCTTTGGCCTGCGCCGCCCGCGCGCAGACAAGGTCGGAACGGTGCCCGTCGACCTCGAGCGCGATGGAAATCTGCGCGATCAGCTTCAGGATCTCACGCGGCAGCGTCACCTCGGGGAAGGTCGCGATCGCCTCCGCGATCTGTGATTTGACCGACTGCTCCGCCTCCGCATGCTGCTGGTAGAAGAGGTTCGGGTCGTCCTCCCAGACCGCGCGCTTTTCGACGATGGCGACCCGCTGGTCGAGGTCACGAATCCCCTCGACGTCGACGCAGAGCCCGAACCGGTCGAGCAGCTGCGGCCGCAGCTCGCCTTCCTCGGGGTTCATCGTGCCGACCAGGATGAATCGCGCCGGGTGCGAAACCGACACGCCCTCGCGCTCGACGGTGTTCACGCCCATCGCGGCCGCGTCGAGCAGCACGTCGACGATGTGGTCGTCGAGGAGGTTCACCTCGTCGACGTAGAGGATGTTGCGGTTGGCTTCCGCGAGGACGCCCGGCTCGAACCGTCGTGAGCCCTCCTTCAGCGCCGCCTCGAGGTCGATCGTGCCGACCACGCGGTCCTCCGAGGCGTTGATCGGCAGCTCGACCACGCGCATCCTCCGCGTGGCCACCGGGAGATCGCCGGCGATGGCACGCTCGCGGCAGTCGAGACACCAGTCCTCCGGGTCGTCGGGGTGGCAGCCGAAGTGGCAGCCCTCGACCACCTTCTGATCGGGCAGGAGTCGCGCGAGCGCGCGGACCGCGGTCGACTTGCCGGTGCCCTTCTCACCGCGGATGAGCACGCCGCCGATGGTCGGGTTGATGGCGTTCAGGACCAGGGCGAGCTTCATCTGCTCCTGGCCGACGATCGCGGTGAACGGGTACGAATAACGGTCGAGCGCCATGGCCAGCTAGATGGTACCGAGGCTCATGAGCAGGTCACCTTCGTCGGGTCGAAGGTGAAAGACCAACCATAGTAGGCTGCCGCCAGCCGGTAGGCGTTCGCCTCCTGCGAGGGCTTGGCGCCGTTGTGCGCCATGTCGTCGCACATCGCCGCCTGGGGCTGCGCGCTGCTGGGGTTGAGGCCGAGGCTCATGATGCTCACCCCGACCGCGCCGTAGAACGCCCAAGCTAGGACGTTGACGGCGCCGTCGTGGCAGAAGAGCGGGGTCGCGTTGCCGTCGCTGGTCGTGGTGAGGGGCTTCGAGCACAGCTTCGCCACCGGCGGGTCCGTCGCCGGCGCCAGCACGTGCGGCGCGACCGGCGTCTCGTCCCCGATGGTGCTCGGCGACGGCGAAGGGCTGGCTTGCACCGTGACAGTCGGCGACGGCGAGGGCCCGAGGCCCGCCGGTGCGGACGAGCACGCGGCGAGCGCGAGCCCCACCAGGACCAGGACGGCAGTCCTACCTGCCGCGGCCCAGCTCCCTCTCCACGGCGGTCGCGATCTCGTCTCGGGACAGGTCATAAAGCCCGTAATAGTGCGCTCCCATGCGCTCGGCGAGGTCCGCGCAGGCGTTGATGGCGTAGGTCTGGTACATCGGCGCCACGCGCGCGAGGTGCTGCACCGAGGGCAGGTGACTGTAGTCGCGCGCCGAGTCGATCACGAGCGCGTCGATCTCCTCCGCCTCGATCAGCGCCGCGACCTTCTGCGCTTCCACCAACGGCTCCTCCTTGAACATGGAGATGTTGCCGCGACCGTCGCTGATGAGCACCAGGAGCGGGCGGATGGTCGGGTCGCGCAGCAGCTCCGTTTTCACGACCTTGTACCCGGCCATCAGCCCATGCGTGAGTGGCGTCGTGCCGCCCACCGACAGCCTCTCCAGTCGCCGGCGCGCGAGGGACACGCTCGATGTCGGGCGCATGACGACCTCAGCGGTGCGGTTCTTGAAGATCACCACGGCGACGCGATCGCGGCGCACGTACGCGTCCTGCAGCAGGGAAAGGATCGCGCCCTTCGTCGCGGCCATGCGCTGTTCGGCGTCCATCGAGGCCGACGCATCGACGACGAAGACGATCAGGTTCCCGACCTTGCGCTCGCGGACCTTCTGGCGCAGGTCCTGACGCTCGAGCATCAGGCGTTCGCCGTGCCGCCTCCCTCGCTCTTTTTGCAGCGGCGCGGCGGCGCGAACCGTGGCGTCGATGGCGAGGTCGCTCACCTTCTCTTTCGGCTCGGCCCGGACGTAGCGGCCACGGCGGTCCGGCGTCTGGCTCGCCGCCCGTTTGCCGCCCTGCTTGCGCACGCGCCGCTGCCTCGGCAGGTCGATGCGGCGGAGGTTGAAGGTCTGGAGCGCCTCCGGCGCCGACTCGTTGCCGCTGGATCCGCCGGCGGTGACGCCCGTGTCCGCTCCCGCCGACTGCTGACCGGTATCCGACGAGCTCGCCGTCTGGTCCGCCGACGCCTCTGCGGCCGCGTCGCTCTCCGACGCCTGCGGCTCGCCGCGCTCGGGGTCGGACTGCTGCGAGCCCTCCTGCTCCTCGCCGTGCTCGGGCGCCGTGCGCTCATCGTCGTCCCGCCTCACGGGCTGCCGTGCGCGGTGGGCGAGCGCGAGCGTAGCCGCGTCGTAGATGTCCTCGCGGGACGGCGACCCGTGGCGCCGATACGCGGCCAGCGCCCGGGTGGCGTGGTCGATGACCACGTCGGCGCGGTGGCCGAGCACCTCGGCCTCGACGCAGATTGAGGAGATGAGGCGCGCGTGGCCCGCCGTCAGGCGCACCTCCTTGACGCGGGCGATCGCCTCGGCCAGGGCGCGGGCCAGGTTGGCGTCGGCGGCCGCGAACTCGTTAGCGAACTCGTGGTCGCCGCGTTTGAACGCGGCGTCGCGCTCGGCGATCAAGACGCGTTCGTCGGGGTCGCGGATTCCTTCGACGTCGACGCAGAGCCCGAAGCGGTCGAGCAGCTGCGGGCGCAGCTCGCCCTCCTCGGGGTTCATGGTGCCGACGAGGATGAAGCGCGACGGATGGCTGTACGAGACGCCCTCGCGCTCGATGACGTTGACGCCCATCGCAGCGGCGTCGAGCAGCACGTCGACGAGGTGGTCGTCAAGGAGGTTGACCTCGTCGACGTAGAGGATGTTGCGGTTGGCCTCCGCCAGCACCCCCGGCTCGAACTTTTTAGCGCCCGTGCGCAGGGCGGCCTCGATGTCGATCGTGCCCACGACACGGTCCTCGGACGCGTTGATCGGCAGCTCGACGACGCGCATGCGGCGAACGTGGTGAGGCAGACGGCCATGGGCGGCGAGGCGCGTCCGGCAGTCCGCGCAAAGCGCGTCCAGGTCCGACGGGTCGCAGCCGAAGTGACAACCCTCGACCACGTCGTGCTCGGGCAGCAGCCGGGCCAGGGCCCGCACCGCGGTCGACTTGCCCGTCCCCTTCTCGCCGCGGATCAGCACCCCGCCGATGGTCGGCACGATGGCGTTGAGGATCAGGGCGAGCTTCATCGACTCCTGGCCGACGATCGCCGTGAACGGGTAGGAGTGCCGGTCGAGCACCACGCTCATCCCGCAGTCCAGCTTAGGTCGCCAGCAGCTCCTTCACCCTCGGATCGTCGCGGATGGGGTCGAGGTCGGAGTCCTTCCGCGCGTGAGCGACAAGGGAGGGGTCCCGTTCGAAGCTCTCACTCAGCAGCGGCACCGCATCGTCCGCTCGGCCCTTAAGTCCGTAAAAGCACGCGAGGTTGTACGACACGTACCAGGGAGCCCTTCCGTCGGGAGCGGCTCGCGCTTCGACCTCGTAATCCCACCGATGCGCTTGCTCGGCGGCGGCTTCATCGCCCGCCGCCGTGTACCAGTATCCGAGGTGGTCGGCGAGGTGGCCGATCATGTTGCCCGCGACGACGTTCCACAGCTCCGCCCGCGCCACCTTTGGATGCGGACGCCTCAGGTCGTCTTCCGTGCACGACTCGATCGATTCCTTCACGCGCTCCCAGGACAACCGCGCGAGCGCGATGATGTCGACCGCCGGGCAGTCGCGGTTGGCGGCGTAGGTTTTGTCGTTCTGGGCCCGCTGGTCGACCTCCGCCGGCAAGCCGCCGCTGCGCAGCACGTCCAGCTCTTGCGCGTAGCGCACCCGCCCGGTCGCGAGGTGGGCGACGTGGTCCTTCGCCCTCCAGGCGCCGTCAGCCGGCACCGGCTCGTCCACGCACAGGGCCACCAGCTCGGCCTCGCGCGCCTGGCCGGCGGCGACCGCTGCGAGAAGCTTGGGCTTCAACCGGCGAGCAGTCGCGCCACTGCCGGGTGGTCGCGGATGCGATCCAGGTCGGGGTCCTCGCGGGCGTGCGCGATCAGCTCCGGCCGCGCGTCAAAGCCGGCGCGGAGCAGCGGCAGCGCCTTGTCGGCATTGCCGACGCGCCCGTAGAAGCAGGCGAGGTTGTAGGCAGCGTTGGCCCGGTCGATCGGGTCGGGAAACGCCCGCGTGTCGAGGTCCCGGACCCAGAGCTGCGCCGCCTCCGCCTTCTCCTCATCCCTAGTCTCGAGGTACAAGAACATGAGGTGCTGGCCGAGATGACCGTGGCCGTTCCCGGGCACGGTCGCCCACAGCTCAAAGCCGGGCGCGTAGGGATGCGGCCGCGCCAGGTCCTCCTCTGAGCACGCTTCGACCGCCGCCCGGAGGAGTCCCCACGACGCCCTGGCGTCCTCCTTGATCTCGTCGACGGTGCGATCGCGGTTCTCGGTGTAGATGACAGCGTTCTGGGCGTCGTCCTGGACCGACGGCGGAAGCTCCCCGCCGGTCCGCACCGCGTCCATGAGCCTGGCGTTGCGCGCACGCCACCACGAGAGGTGCGCCAGGTGGTCCTTCGCCGACCAGCGTCCGTCCGGGTCGGCGGGAGCGTCGACGCCGAGCGCCGCGAGCTCGGCCTCGCGCTCCTGCCCGGCGACCACGGTCTCGAGTAGCTTCTGCTTCAAAGGGTCCCCGCCTAGGCCTGAGCCGGGATGAGCTCCTTGACCATGTTCTGCTCCTGGAGGAGCTCCTGGGTCGTGACCCGGATGCGCTTCCAGCCGTCGTCGTCGTGCTGAAGATCGGGCACGACCTCCCAGTGCTCGCCGTCGGACCGGACCGGGAAGCCGAACTGCAGGCCCTCCGGAACGCTGTACTCGCCGTGGCTGACCACGGCCAGCGAGTGCCAGTCGCCCCATGGGGTCGCGGTGCGGATGCTGATCACCGAGTCGATGACCGCGTTCGCCGCCGACGCCGCCGAAGAGGCGCCCCGCGCCTCGATGACCGCGGCGCCGCGCTTCTGGATCGTCTCCACGAACTTGCCCTTGAGCCAGCCGTGGTCCTGGATCACGTCTTCGACCGGAAGCCCCGCGATGCGAGCGTTGTGTGCGTCGGGGTACTGCGTCGTCGAGTGATTGCCCCAGACCGCGAGGTTCGAGATGGCGGCCACCGGCACCTTGGCCTTCTGCGCTAGCTGAGTGCGGGCGCGGTTCTCGTCCAGGCGCATCATCGCGAACCAGCGCTCGGGCACGACCTCTGGCGCGTTCATGCGCGCGATGTAGGCATTGGTGTTCGCCGGGTTGCCGACGACCACGATGCGGACATCGTTCGCCGCCTTGCTCGCGATCGCCTTTCCCTGGGGGGCGAAGATGCCGCCATTGACCGCAAGCAGGTCGGAGCGCTCCATGCCCTGCTTGCGTGGCGCGGCGCCGACCAACAGGACCCAGTTCGCGCCCTCGAACGCCTCCTCGGGCTTGCTCGTCAGCTCCATGCCCGCAAGCAGCGGGAACGCGCAGTCGTCGAGCTCCAAGGCCACGCCCTCGAGCGACTTCATCGCCGGCTCGATCTCGAGCATGCGCAGGACGACCGCCTGGTCGGCTCCGAACATGTCGCCGTGGGCGATGCGGAAGACGAGCGAGTAGCCGATCTGGCCGGCGGCTCCGGTGACCGTGACCTGGACAGGCGCGCGGCCTCCGCTCATATCCCCAAAATGCTATCGGCTAGAGGCTCAGTGCGCGGCGAGGACGACGGGGGCGCAGGCGAAGATCGCGACGGTGACCACTCCTGAAACGGCTAGAAGGACCAGTTGTGCGACGCGGCGCCCCATGCTCTCTTGAAACGGCGCTGTGCCCGGGTTGGTTACCGAAAGCCCTCACCCTCCGGCTCGAACAGCTCATCCTCCGCCAGGCGACGCGCAAAGCACAGGAATCCAGTGTGGGCGACCATCCGGTGCGAGGGCCGCATGCTGCGGCCCCGGACCGTCCAGCCCCGCTGCAACAGCTCGACCGCCTCGAGCATGCCGAAGCCCCTGAGCTCCCGCAGGCAGTCGAAGAACCGCTGCACCTGGCTCACGTTCGGGCAGTGGGCGAAGACGATCCCGCCCGGCCGCAGGGCGGCTCTGGCGCCGGCCGCCGCCTGCCACGGCTCGGGGAGGTCCAGCAGCACCCGGTCCATGTCCCGCTCCTCCACGCCCTGGTAGACGTCGCCGAGCTTGAGGGTCAGGTTGGGCGGGATGGCGCCGAGGGTGTCGGCGATGTTGCGTCGGGCCGCCTCCAGGAACTCCTCCCGGGCTTCGTAGCTGACGACCGCGCCCGACGGGCCCACCGCCCGGAGCGCGGCGAGCGTCAGGGCGCCTGTCCCGGTTCCGGCCTCGAGCACCCGGGCGCCCGGACGGAGGTCGGCGCCGACGATGATCGCGCCGAGGTCCTTGGGGTAGATCGGCTGGGTCTCGCGGCGGCGGCCGGTCACCTGCTCGGCGAACGTCGGCCGGACCGCCAGGAGCCGCGCCCCGAGCTGCGTCGTGACCACGATCCCCTCGGGCCGTCCGATCAGGTCGTCGTGTTTCACGACGCCCGAGTGGATGGAGTGCTTCTCGCCCGCGCGCAGGCGCACGCGGTGCCTCCGCCCCACCTTGTCGACGAGGACGATCACCTCCCCGTCGGCGAGCGGTTTCATGCTTTGTGTGCGCGGATCAGCGCGTGCCAGTACGCGTGCCACAGCCTGCCGTCGCGGCGTTCGGGGCGCAGCTGTTCGCGGGCCTCACCCTCGGCGGACTCGATGACCGTGGCCAGTTCAGTCGACAGCGCCGGCGCCACGGCCATGTTGCCCATCCACTCCTCGTAGTTCCAGTCGAGCTCCCGCGCCTCCGCACGCTCGACCTCGAAGCCCGCGCTCTGGAGCTTGCCGGCCCACTCCTCGACGGTCAGCGACAGAACGTGGGAGGGATCGCGCCGCACCTCGACCTGGTGGAGTACGTCTCGTGCGGGCCGCGGCGGCGCGCAGTCGATGAGGGCGGCGTCACGGTTGGGCTTCAGGACGCGATACGTCTCTGCGAGGAAGAGGTCGACGTCGGCGAAGTGGTGGGGGGCGGCGCGCACGGTGTAGACGTCGAAGGTCTCGTCCTGGAACGGGAGGTGCATCGCGTCGCCGATCACCCAGTCGGCGTTGCGTACCCCTCGCTCGGCGGCGACCCGGCGGGCCTCGTCGAGCATCTCCGGCGTGAAGTCGAGGCCGATGACCCGACGGACGTGGGGAGCCAGCGCGAAGGCGGTGTTGCCGGTCCCGGTGGCCACGTCGAGCGCCAGGTCGCCGGGCTTCGGCCGGGCCAGGTCGAGCACCTCCTGGAGGCGGATCGAGGAGGTATGGAACGTCGACTTCGAGTAGTTCGCGGCGACGTTGCGAAAGCTGTCCCTGACGTCGGGCACGGCGTGGAGTCTAGGCGGCGATGAAGAACGCGGTCACCGCGATGACGAGGTAGGCGCCGAGCAGCTGCGCGCCCTCAAGCCAGTTCGTCTCGCCGTCGAGCGAAGTGACTGTCACGATCAGCGTCGCCAGGGCGACGATCCCGATCTCGAAGCTCGTGAAGACAAAATCGATCGGGTGGGCGATGACCAGGCTGGCGAAGACCAGCAGGGGCGCCACGAACATCGCCACCTGGGTCGAAGAGCCGATGGCGATCTCGACCGTGATGTCGAGCTTGTTCTTGAGGGCAAAGAAGACCGCCGACGCGTGCTCGGCGGCGTTGCCCACGACGGGGATCAGGATCAGCCCCACGAACACCGTCGGGACGTGCAGCGCGCTGATCGCGTCGTGCAGCGAGTTCACGAGCAGGTCGGCCTCGATCCCGACGGCGATTGCCGCGCCCGCCAGGACAGCGAGGGCAACGCGGCTCGTCCAGGTCGCGTTCTCGTCCCGCCCCGGCACGTGGAACAGGTGGGAATGGGTGACGTTCGTGTACGCGAGCGCCGCCAGGTACAGCGCCATCAGCACCACCGCGACGAAGACGCTCACCGTCTCGCGCCCGGTCGGGTCGACGTGTGTGCCGAGCACGAGCATGGCCGGCACGACCAGGCCTGCCACCGCCACCAGAAGCGAGGACGCGTGCACACTGGCCGCACGCGGGTTGAAGCGCATGCTCTTGTGCCGGAAGCCTCCCGCCGCGAACGACAGGCCGAGAACGAGCAGCAGGTTGCCTACGATCGAGCCGATCAGCGTGGCCTTGAGGATCGCGACGTCCCCTGCGGCGATGAGGAAGAAGCCGACGATCAGCTCGGTCAGGTTGCCCAGCGTGGCGTTCAGCAGCCCGCCCTGTCGCGGCCCGAGCCAGATCGCCAGTTGTTCGGTCGACGTGCCGATGAGGGCGGCGAGCGGCACGATCGCCAGGGCTGAGGTGACGAAGATCGCCGTCTCCTGGTGCAGCGCCTCGGCGACGAACGAGGCGGGCACGAAGACGAGCAGGAAGTAGAGCGGCGGCACCCGCAGCCATCTCTGACGCTCAGACACCAGCGACACCTCCACCCAACTCGAGCAGAGGTCTCACCGCAGCGACGCCTGCAGCCGCTCCCGGGTTATGCCCTGGACGATCCAGGTGCCAACGAGAGCAGACCTTCGGGTTACTCCCCTCTACGAAACGACACCGAGTATATGTTTGCCGAGGAAAATGACCAAGGCGATCGCCCGCTGGACGGGGACGAAAGTGTTGTTCGACATCGAGTCCGGGTCAGGCCACTCCGTCCAGGTCGACGAGGCCCCGGTCTTCGGCGACGACGCGGCGATGCGGCCGACGGAGATGCTTCTTGGCGCGCTCGGCGGATGCACCGGCCTCAACGCGGTGCTCCTGTTCAAGAAGTTCAAGCAGCCGCTACGTTCCCTCGAGGTCGAGGTGCAGGGAGATCGCGAGGACGAGTGGCCCAAGGCGTTCAAGCGCATCGAGATCACGTTCCACTGCGCGTGGGATGGGGACATCGACAAGAAGCTGGTCGACCAGGCGATCGACATGGCGTGCAACCGCTACTGCCCCATCCACGCCACCCTGTCACGGGGCGTGAAGATCGAGCATCGGCGGAAGGACCGCTAGCTCTAACGGAACCGCGAAATTTGCCGCGAGCGCCGGCATTCGCGCCCTTCAGGTTCCGCTGAGACCCGCGAGCGCCGGCGGTCGCGGGTTTTGCAGCCCGCGTCCTCGACGGCTTTTCTCAAGACCCACATAGAATTAACCGGAGTTGCTCGACAGCTACGTACCGCTGCTGATCTTCGTTCTGATCGTGCTCGGGCTGATCGGCGCATTGGTGACGCTCAGCTTCGTCCTCGGCCCGACCAAGCTCCACAAGCGCAAGCTCGCCCCCTACGAGTCGGGCATCATCCCCGACACGCCCGCGATGCGCCGGCTCTCGGTGCGCTTCTACCTGACGGCGATGCTGTTCATCATCTTCGACGTCGAGGCGGTCTTCTTCTACCCGTGGGCGGTGCTCTTGCGCCAGCTCAAGTGGTTCGGCCTCATCGAGATGCTCGTCTTCATCGGCATCCTCCTGGTCGCGCTGGCGCACATCTGGAAGAAAGGAGGCCTGGATTGGGAGTAGAGGCCCTCGCCGAGTCCCTCGGCCAAAACGTGCTCACCACCACGCTCGGCAAGCTGATCGGCTGGGGCCGCGGCAACTCGGTGTGGCCGCTGCAGTTCGGCCTGGCGTGCTGCGCCATCGAGATGATCCACACCGCGACGGCGGGTGTGGACATCGCCCGCTTCGGCTCCGAGGCGATGCGCGCCTCGCCGCGGCAGGCCGACATGATGATCGTCTCCGGGCGCGTCTCCCAGAAGATGGCGCCGATCCTGCGCACGATCTACGACCAGATGCCCGAGCCGAAGTGGGTGATCTCCATGGGCGCGTGCGCCTCGACCGGCGGCATCTTCAACAACTACGCGCTGCTCCAGGGCGTGGACAAGGTGGTGCCGGTCGACGTCTACATCCCCGGCTGCCCACCACGGCCCGAGGACCTTCTGAACGCTCTGATGATCCTGCAGGAACGGATCAAGGCCCAGGGAATCACGCCTCGTCAGTGATCGCGGACAACCTGATCACCGACCGAGGCGTCACCGCGGGCGACGACTGGATCACCGTGGACGCGACAGGCGTGCGCGCGGCTCTGGGCGGCCTGCGCGACCAGGGTTATCGCCTCCTCGTGTTCCTCACTTGCGTCGACCACCTCAACGACCTCTCCCGCCCGCAGTGGCCGGGCCGCTATGAGCTCGTCTACCAGCTGCGCAACATGGAGACACGTGAGCAGCTCCGCGTCAGGGTCTTCCCCGACGGCGACCCGCCCCGCGTCGAGTCGGTGCACGACCTGTTCGGCCCGGCCAACTGGGACGAGCGCGAGACGTACGACATGTTCGGAGTCGTCTTCGAGGGCCACCCGGACCTGACCCGGATCCTGATGCCGGACGACTGGGTCGGTCATCCGCTGCGTCGGGACTACCCGGTCGGCGGCGAACCGGTCGAGTTCTCGGAAGAGCACGAGATGTGGCTGACGCCTCCTCCCACGGCATGACGGACACAAGCACGATCGGCCAGGGCGTCACTCTCACGGCCACCGGTCAACAGGGCGCGTTCGGCGGTGAGCTGCTGACGGTCAACTTCGGCCCGCACCATCCCTCGACCCACGGAGTGCTCCGCCTGATCGTCGACCTGGACGGCGAGCAGGTGCGCAGACTCACGCCGGTCATCGGCTACCTGCACACCGGGATCGAGAAGCAGGCCGAGGCCCTGCGCTGGCAGCAGGCCGTGGTCGTCACCGACCGCCACGACTACCTGTCGCCGCCGTTCAACAACCTCTCCTATGCGCTGGCGGTGGAGAAGCTGCTCGGCGTCGAGGTGCCGCCGCGGGCGCAGGCGCTGCGTGTGATCATGTGCGAGCTCACACGGATCTCGTCCCACCTCGTCTGGCTGGGCACGAGCGGCATCGAGCTCGGCGCGTCGACGATGCTCATGTACTGCTTCCGCGAGCGCGACACGATCCTCAACATGAACGAGGAGATCTCGGGCTTCCGGATGCACACGTCGTACATCCGGCCCGGCGGGGTGATGGCGGACGCGACGCCGCGCTTCCTCGAGATGCTGGACACCTTCATCCGCCGGATGCCCGGCTACGTCGACGAGTACGAGGCGCTGCTGACGATGAACCCGATCTTCCGCTCCCGGACGATCGGCATCGGCCGGCTCTCGGCGGAGAACGCGAAGGTGCTCGGCGCGACCGGGCCCATGCTGCGCGGGTCGGGCGTGCCCTGGGACCTCCGCAAGTCGATGCCCTACTCCGGCTACGAGAACTACGACTTCCAGGTCGCGACCTCCGACATGTGCGACTGCTACGGCCGCTACCTGGTCCGGATCAAGGAGATGCGCGAGTCGGTCAAGATCCTCCGCCAGGCGCTGGACAGGCTGCCGGACGGGCCGGTGAACATCGACGACCGCAAGGTGCTGCCGCCACCGCGCGAGGAGCTCGAGACCTCGATGGAGGCGGTGATCCATCACTTCAAGCTCTTCACCGAGGGCTACTCCGTGCCCGCGGGCGACGCCTACGCCGCGGTCGAGTCGGGCCGGGGCGAGAACGGCACGTACGTCGTCAGCGACGGCACCCACAAACCACGCCGGGTCAAGTTCCGCTCCGCCTCGTTCGTCAACCTCCAGCCGCTGGAGCGGTTGGCGATGAACCACTACGTCGCCGACCTGGTCGCGATCATCGGCAGCGCGGACACCGTGCTCGGGGACGTCGACCGGTGACGGCGTTGTCTGCGCACGTGCTCGACGAGATCCGCGAGCTGCCGCCGAAGTTCCCGCAACCGCGCTCGGCGGTGATGCCGGCCCTCGACCTGGCGCAGGAGGAGCTGGGACACCTGACGCCCGAGGCGATGACCGAGGTGGCGGAGGCGCTGCAGCTCGACCCTGGCTACGTCGAGGGCGTGGCCACCTTCTACACGCTCTTCCACCTGGAGCCCGTGGGCAAGCACCGCTTCTACGTGTGCACGAACCTGAGCTGCACCCTGCGCGGCGCGGACGCGATTCTCGACCACGTGAAGAAATCGACCGGCGTGGACAGGCAGGACCAGGTGTCGGCCGACGGGCTCTTCAGCTTCGAGGAGGTGGAGTGCCTCGGCGCGTGCGAGTTCGCGCCGATGATGCGGCTCGACCACCGCTTCCACTACGACCTGACGCCGGAGAAGATCGACCAGCTGATCGCGGAGCGCAAGGCGCCGGTGGCGGAAAAACCCACGCCGAAGCCCCGGGCACCCCGGAAGAAGAAGGCCGATGCCTGAGCTCCGCGGATCCCACGGCGATCAGCCCCACCACATCCTGACCCGCTGGTTCGGCACCCCCGACCTGCACCAACTCGAGGTCTACGCCGGCAGGCCCGGCGGCTACTCCGCGCTCCGCAAGGCCATGCTCGACATGGCGCCGGCCGATATCACCAACGAGGTCAAGACCTCGGGCCTGCGCGGCCGCGGCGGCGCCGGCTTTGCCACCGGTGTGAAGTGGAGCTTCATCAAGCGCGACACGCCCGAGCCGAAGTATGTCGTCGTCAACGCCGACGAGTCCGAGCCAGGAACCTCGAAGGACCGCTACATCATGGAGAACTCGCCGCACATGCTGGTCGAGGGCATCCTCATCGCGGCCTACGCCGTGGGTGCGAACCAGGCGTGGGTGTACATCCGTGGCGAGTACGACGAGCCCTACCGGATGCTCAGCGAGGCGATCGAGGAGGCGCGCGGCAAGGGCTACATCGGGCCCAAACCCTTCAGCAAGGACTTTCCCCTCGACATCCGCCTGTACCGCGGCCACGGCGCGTACATCTGCGGCGAGGAGACCGCGCTGCTCGAGTCGCTCGAGGGCAAGCGCGCCCAGCCTCGCTCGCGCCCGCCGTTCCCGGCCGTGAAGGGCGCGTGGGGCCGGCCGACACTGCTCAACAACGTCGAGACCCTGAGCACGGTGCCGTGGATCATCAACAACGGCGGCGCCGCTTACGCAAAGCTCGGCACGGACAAGTCGCCCGGCACGCGCCTGATGTCGGTCAGCGGCAACGTCCGCAAGCCGGGCGTCTACGAGGTCGAGCTCGGTCAGACATTTCGCCACGTGATCATGGAGCTTGCCGGCGGCCCACCCGAGGGACGCAAGGTCAAAGTCTTCTGGCCGGGCGGCTCGTCCGCGCCGGTCCTGCCCGAGTCGATGCTCGACGTGCATACGGACATGGAGGCGCTGGCGGCGGCGCGTTCCATGGGCGGTTCGGGGGGGGTGATCGTGATGGACGACTCCCACTGCGTCGTCCGCGCCGCGCATCGCCTCCTGAGGTTTTACGCCCACGAGTCGTGCGGCAAGTGCACCCCATGCCGGATCGGACAGGACTGGGCGGTGAGGACCTACGAGCGAATCCTCGCCAACGAAGGCTCACAGGTCGAGCTCGACATCCTGCAGCGCGTCTCGGACGGACTGCAGAACGGCCGCTGCCTTTGCGGACTGGGCGACTCCGGCGGCTGGGTGATCGATTCCACGCTCCGCCACTTCCGCGACGAATACGAGGACCACGCCCTCCGCCACGAGTGCAACGTCGGCAAGGTGGCCGTCAATGCCTGACGCGCCGGTGCGCGCGCAGGGCGCACAACTGATAAATCTGACCATCGACGGCCACAAGATCACGGTCCCCTCCGGCACGCTGATCGTCGAGGCCGCGAAGACCGTCGGCATCGAGATCCCGGTCTTCTGCTACCACCACAAGCTCGACCCGGTCGGCGCTTGCCGTCTGTGCCTGGTCGACTTCTCGCCCGGGCCGCCCCGGCCGCAGACCGCGTGCACGACGCCAGTCTCCGAAGGCATGGTCGTGCGCACGCAGAGCGCGATGGCGGTGCAGGCGCGGGCGGACATCCTCGAGTTCGAGCTCGCCAACCACCCGCTCGACTGCCCGGTGTGCGACAAAGGCGGCGAGTGCCCGCTGCAGGACTTCACCTTCCGCCATGGCTACCCCATCAGCCGCATCGACGGGCCCCGCCTGCATTTCAAGAAGCCGATCCCGCTGTCGGACAAGATCGCCCTCGACCGCGAGCGCTGCGTGCTCTGCTACCGCTGCACGCGCTACTACGACGAGATCGCGTGGGAGCAGGAGCTGACGACCGACGAACGCGGCGTGCAGTCGTTCATCGCCAGCCAGTTCGACCAGCCGCTGCAGTCGATCTTCAGCGGCAACATCATCGACCTCTGCCCCGTCGGCGCCCTCACGTCGCGAGTCTGGCGGTTCGAGTCCCGCCCGTGGGACATGACCCACACCGAGACGATCTGCTCGCGTTGCTCGGTCGGCTGCAGCGTCACTCAGTGGCAGCGGCGCGGCCAGCTCGTCCGCGTGACGTCGCACGAGAACGACGACATCGACGAGGGTTGGATCTGCGACCGCGGCCGCTTCGACTACACGGACGTCAACGACCCCACGCGCCTCCGCACGCCGACCATCCGCGGCGCCCGCGCCACGTGGGCGGACGCGATCGACTCGGTCGCCGCGGGGATCAAGGGCAAGGGCGCGAAGCTCGGCGTCTCACTCCCTCCGGACATCACCAACGAGGAAGCCTTCCTGTTCCGCGGGCTGCTCGACGGGCCGCTGACGGGCGCGAAGGTCAAGATGCACGGGCGCACGGCGATCCCGGCACCGGCCGGGCAGACCCTGCGCATCAAAGAGATAGATGACGCGCGCGTGGTCGTGGTCGTGGCCTCCGACCTCGAACACGACGTGCCGATCATTGACCTCCGGGTCAAAAAGGCTGTGAGCAAGCGCGGCGCCAAGTTGATCGTGGTCTACCCAGACGGCGTCGACCTGGACCGCCACCCCGCCACCCTGCACATCCGCAACGCGCCGGGCCACGCCGCGGAGGAGGTGCGCAAGCTCGCTGGGCACGAGTGGCTGAAGAACGCGGGCGGCCCGGTCGCGGTCCTCTTCGGCGACGGCCACGGCACGGAGGACCTGAACGAGCTCGCGACCGCGTGCGCCGACCTGGCCGAGAAGGCCGGCGGCAAGTTGCTCCCCCTCTATCGGGCGACCAACGAGCGCGGCGCGCTGGCGGCCGGCGTCGCGGGCTGGGACAAGCTCGACGGCGTCGAGGCGCTTCTCGTCTGGGGCCCGCCACCGACCGCGGGCATCCCACGCTCGGCCCGGTACGTCGCCGCCTGGGACCACCTGCCGCGCGAGGGCTACGAAAATGCGACGGTGCTTCCCGCGGCCACGTTCGCCGAGCGGCAGGGCAGCTACACGAACGTCGAAGGCACTGTCCAGTTCCTGCGCCCGCCGGTCGCGCTGCCGCAACCACTGAAGGAGGGCTGGGAGGTGCTGTGCGAGCTCGGGGCCGCGCTCGGCCTGCGGCTCGACTACCCCGGCATCTTCCCCCTCCAGAAAGCCATCGCCCTCCAGCCCCCCGACCCGGGCCCGGAGCCGACGCCCGTGCTGATCGGGCCTGCGCACCCGTGACGCAGCTCTACAACGATCCGATCGGGCACTGGGTCGTCGTCGTGGTGGCGATGGCTTTGCTGCTGTTCGTCGTCCTGACCGCGACCGCCTACACCGTGTGGTTCGAGCGCGTCGCGCTCGGCCGCATCCAGCGCCGCCCGGGACCGAACCGGGTTGGGCCGTGGGGCCTGATGCAGCTCGCCGCGGACGGGGTGAAGCTCGCCTTCAAGGAGAGCTTCGTCCCCGAGAAGACCGACCGCATCGTCTACGTCGTGGCCCCGACCATCGGCGTCGCGGCGGCGTTTCTCGCCTGGGCCGTGATCCCGATCGGGCTCTGGTACAACGTCACCTACTGGATCGCCGACGTCAACGTCGGCATCCTGGTCGTCTTCGCTGTCAGCTCGCTGAACGTCTACGCGATCGTGCTCGGCGGCTACGCTTCGAACAACAAGTACTCACTTCTCGGCGGACTGCGCTCGGCGGCGCAGCTGATCAGCTACGAGATGGCGCTGGGCCTGGCGCTCGTGCCGACGTTCATGATCGTTGGCTCGCTGCGCCTGCGCGACATCGTCGAGTACACCGTGGGCTGGGGCCCGTACCACGGGCCGATCCCGCTCATCCTCCTCACGCCGGTGGGATTCCTTATCTACCTGATCTCGGCCACCGCGGAGACGAACCGGACGCCGTTCGACCTGCCGGAGGCGGAGCAAGAGCTGATCGGCGGCTTCCTGACCGAGTATTCGGGCCTGAAATTCACGATGTACTACCTCGCCGAGTACCTGAACGTGATCACGGTCTCGACCCTCGCGGTGCTGCTGTTCTTCGGCGGCTGGTACCTCTGGGTCGTGCCGCCGGTCCTGGCCTTCCTGGTCAAGGTCGTGCTGATCATCTTCGTGTACATCTGGCTGCGCGGCACCTACCCCCGGCTTCGCTACGACATGCTCATGCGCCTGGGCTGGAAGGTGCTGCTCCCCCTCGCGATGGCGAATGTCATCGTGACCGCGACCATCCTGGTGGCGGTGAGTTAGTTGGTCGACGAGAAGACCGAGAAGGACGAACCGAAGCAGCCCGGGGTCGTCTCCGACGTGAGCGCGCTGCTGACCGGCTTGATGACGACGCTTTCGGAGACGTTCCGACCGGTGGTCACGACCATGTACCCGGAGGAGAAGACGCCGCGCTCCGAGCGGTACCGCGGCCGGCACTACCTGCGGCGCTACGACAACGGCCTCGAGCGGTGCATCGGCTGCGAGCTGTGCGCGGCCGCTTGCCCGGTGGGCTGCATCCTGGTCATCGCGGCCGAGAACACCGAGGAGAACCGCGTCTCGCCGGGCGAGCGCTACGCCAAGACCTACGAGATCAACATGCTGCGCTGCATCTTCTGCGGCTACTGCGAGGAGGCCTGCCCGGTGCAGGCGATCGTGCTCGGACCGGAGTACGAGCTGTCGGACACGAGCCGGGAGAAGTTCATCTACACCAAGGAGAAGCTGCTGGAGCCCCTGCCTCCCGACGTGCAGGCCAGAATCGACGGGAAGGAAGAGGAGTAGTTGGCGCTCGCGGTCTTCTTCGCCGCCGGCCTCGTGGCCGTGCTTGGGGGCATCGGTGTCGTCTCGTTCCACCAGCCAATCCGCTCCGTGCTGAGCCTGGTGCTGGTCATGCTGGCGCTGTCGGTCCTCTTCCTGCTGCTCAGCGCGCAGTTCGTCTTCGCCGTCCAGATCATCGTCTACGCCGGCGCGGTGATGGTCCTGTTCCTGTTCGTCATCGCCC
Organism: Candidatus Dormiibacterota bacterium; assembly: GCA_035280365.1. Taxonomy (GTDB): domain Bacteria; phylum Chloroflexota; class Dormibacteria; order Dormibacterales; family Dormibacteraceae; genus 40CM-4-65-16. The sequence goes on from DATEGB010000128.1 coordinate 19,730, forward strand.
TGCTCGGGCCGGCCCGCGAGTTGGGCCCCGGCCGCCTGCGCTACCAGGGAATCCTCTCTTCACTGTTCGTGCTGGCGCTGCTGGGCGTGATGTGGACGGTGTTCCAGGGCGTGCAGTACCGGCAGCCCGACAAGACGGACCTCGGATTCTTCGGCACGGTGCAGTCGATCGCGGCGGGCCTCTTCACAAACTACCTGTACCCGTTCGAGCTGACGTCGATCCTGCTGCTGGTCGCCGCCATCGGCGCCATCTACCTCAGCCGCAAGCGCGTCGACGAATGACCCCGGGAAACCTCTAAATGGGCACGCTGACGATCGGCGGCGAGCAGCTCGACGCGTCCTGGTTCTTGCTCCTGAGCGCGGTCTTGTTTGGGCTTGGCGCGGTCGGCGTCCTGGTCCGTCGCAACCCGCTCGTCATCCTGATCTCGATCGAGCTCATGCTCAACGCCGCCAACCTCGCGCTGGTGACGTTCGCCCGCCAGCTGCAGAACATCGAAGGCCAGCTCTTCGCCCTGATGTCGATGACCGTCGCCGCGGCTGAGGCGGTCGTCGGCCTGGCGATCCTGGTCGACATCTTCCGCGTCCGCGACGCGGAGGACATCGACGACCTCAGCGAGCTCAGGGGATGAGCAACCAGACCGTCGCCCTGCTGCTGCTCCTCTTCCCCGCCGTGGGCGCCGTGGTCCTCGCGGGCCGCGGCTGGCGCGCGCCGCGCCTCATCACGGTCCTCGTCGGGCCGGGCGTCGTCTGGCTTTCGTTCATCGCCACGCTGGTGCTCTTCGCGGGCAAGGTGAACGACGACTTCGTCTACTGGACGTGGGTCAAGAGCGGCTCGTTCGAGGTCCCGTTCGGACTGCTGATCGACAACCTCTCGCTCTTCATGTGCTTCGTCATCACCGGCGTCGGCGGCCTGATCGTCACCTACTCGGTCGGCTACATGGAGCACGAGGATGGGCCGAGCTACGCCCGCTTTTTCACGTACATGGACGTCTTCGTCTTCTCGATGCTGCTGCTCGTCCTGGCCGACAACTTCATCTTCCTGATCGTCGGCTGGGCGATGGTCGGCCTGAGCTCGTATCTCTTGATCGGCTTCTGGTATCAGCGCCGGTCGGCGGTGCTTGCGGCGCGGAAGGCGTTCGTCATGAACGTGGTCGGCGACGTGGGCATGATCCTCGGCACGTTCGTCCTGTTCGTGAACATCCACAACGTCACGTACTCCACGGTCTTCAAGTCCGTCCCCCATGGGGATCCGGGTTGGCTCGAGCTGACCGCGTTTCTCCTCCTGGTTGGGGCGGTGGCGAAGTCGGCGCAACTGCCGCTGCACACCTGGCTGCCCGACGCGATGGAGGGCCCGACGCCGGTCAGCGCGCTCATCCATGCCGCGACCATGGTCACGGCAGGTGTGTACCTCGTCGGTCGCATGCACTACATCTACGACGTCGCGGTCTATGCGCACGGCGCGGTGGCGATCATCGGCGCCCTCACGGCCCTGTTCGCGGCCACCATCGCCATCGTCCAGGTCGACATCAAGCGCGTCCTGGCCTACTCGACGATGAGCCAGATCGGCTACATGTTCCTGGCCGTCGGCATCGGCGCGTACAGCGCCGGCTTCTTCCACCTCCTTTCGCACGCCTTCTTCAAGGCCCTGCTCTTCCTCGCCGCCGGCAACGTCATCCACGCCATGCGCGACGAGCAGGACATGCGCAAGTTCGGCGGCCTGTGGAAAGACATGCGGCCGACGTCGATCACGTTCCTGGTCGGTTCGCTGTCGCTGGTCGGGGTGATCCCATTCGTCGGCTTTTTCTCCAAGGAGCAGATCCTCGGCCTCGCGTTCAGCAAGCCCGGCGATGGCACCGTCCTGATCCTGTGGGCGATCGGATTCCTGACGGCGTTGATCACCGGCTTCTACACCGGCCGCATGTGGTGGCTCTCTTTCTGGCGTGGGCCGTCGCCCGACCGGCCGGTCGAGCACCCCCACGCCCCGCGCCTGGTGATGATGGTCCCGGTCGCGATCCTCGCGATCCTGGCGACCGTCGGCGGCATGCTCCAGACCGGCACCCTCGGCTTCGGCACGTCACTCGTCTCAGATTTCCTGGGCGCGCAGTCGTGGGAGGAGCATGGCGCAGCCGTCGGGTTAGGTCTGCTGACCATGCTCCTCGCCGCTGCCCTGTTCGCGGCCGCCCTCCGGATACGGCCGTGGACCGCGTACGTGCCGTGGGCCCAGCGCCTGCTCGAGCGCAAGTACTACTTCGACGAGATCTACGACGCGGTCTTCGTCCGCCCGCTCGACTGGGCTGCCGGACTGGCCCTGCGCGACGTCGAGCGGCCGGTCATCGACGGCGCGGTGGTCGACACGGGCCTCGCGACGAAATGGTTCGCGCGCGAGGGCGCCATCCTCCAGAGCGGCTACTTCCGCAATTACGCCCTTGTCTTCGTGGCCGGCGCGGTCGCCATCGCGGGCATGCTGCTCGTGCTGAGGGCGCTCTCGTGACGCTGACCACCATGTGGCTCTTGCCGCTCATCGGTGGGGCGTTGGTGGCTTTCCTCCCACCCCGGCTGGCCAAGTGGTTCGGCGCGCTGGTGGCGCTGGTCGCGCTCGTGATCGCGATCTTCGTCGCCCTCAACTTCGCCGCCGGCTACAGGGGTTTCCAGTTCACCGAGAAGGTCGCCTGGATCCCGCAGCTCAGCATCTTCTATCGCCTCGGCGTCGACGGCATCAGCCTCTGGCTCGTCGTCCTCAACGCGTTCCTCACGCTGATCGCGATCCTGGCCACGCCCGTGACCGCCCGCACCGGCGGCTTCGTCGGCCTGATGCTCGCGATGGCCGCGGGGCTGGCCGGCGTGTTCATGGCCACCGACCTCGTCCTCTTCTACGTGTTCTGGGAGGCGATGCTCATCCCGGCGTACTTCCTTCTCTGGCTGTACGGCGAAGGCCCGCGGCCTGGTTGGGCGGCGCTGAAGTTCGTCCTGTACACGCTCGCCGGCTCGCTCCTGATGCTGGTCGGGATCATCGGCGAGTACATCTCGACCGGGCACAGGACGTTCGACATGGCCCAGCTCGCGACCATGGCCCCGTCACCGGCCTGGCAGTTCGGCCTCTTCTTCGTCTTCGCGCTGGCGTTCGCGATCAAGACGCCCCTGTTCCCGTTCCACAGCTGGCTGCCGGACGCCTACAACGCAGCGCCGATCCCCATGCTCGTGACCTTCGCGGGCGTAATGGGCAAGGCCGGCGCGTATGGCTTTCTCCGCCTCGCCGTGCCGCTGTTTCCGGATCCCGTCGGCTGGTGGGACTGGCGCTGGGTGATCCCGGTGTTCGCGGTCGCAGCGATCATCTGGGGCGCGCTCATGGCGCTCGCTCAGAGCGACATGAAGCTGCTGGTCTCCTACTCGAGCGTCAGCCACATGGGCTTCATCGTGCTGGGGATCTTCGCCTTCAACGTCCAGGGCCAGCAGGGCGCGATCGTGCAGATGGTCAACCACGGGATCATCATCGCGGCGCTGTTCCTCATCGTCGGTTGGATCGCCGCCACCACCGGCGTGCGCGACCGCACCGCGATGGCGGGCCTGGGCCTGCGCATGCCCGTGCTGGCGGGGATCTTCGCCATCGTCACCTTCGCCGCCCTCGGCCTGCCGGGGCTCAACAGCTTCGTCGGCGAGTTCATGACCCTGCTCGGGGCCTGGCAGCGGGCGCCAGCGCTGGCCGTGTTCGCCGCCATCGGACTGGTCCTCGCGCCGGTGTACATGCTGCGGTTGTTCCAGGGGGTGACCCAGGGAGCGCCCGCCGGCGCGCCGCCGAAGGCGGACCTCTACGCCGGCCAGGTGGGCCTCCTCGCGCCCTTGGTCCTGCTGATGTTCGCCATCGGCCTCGACCCCGCGCTGCTGACCAACCTTATGACGTCGCTCGGCCAGACCGGGTTGTATCGATGACAGTCACGTATTCCTGGGGGCAGGCCGCAAGCGACCTCGGCCAGATCGCGCCAGTCGTCGCCTTGACTGGATTCTTCCTGCTCGCGATCATCGCCGACCTCATCCTGCCCCGAGGGCCGCGCCGTGGCGGCGTGGTGGCGATGTTCGCCGTCGTCGGCTTCGCCTACTCGCTCGGCACCGCGGTCTACCGGTGGCTCTACGCCACCGGCGGCTACGCCTACAACCGCATGGCGACCGGCGACAACTTCGCCCTGTTCTTCGAGGTGCTGTTCGCGAGCCTGGGCATCCTGACCGTCGCCCTGGCCCATCCCTATCTGCGCCGGCGCGGCCTCCTCCAGTCGGAGTTCCACATTCTGGCCATGGCCGCGGTCATCGGGATGATGGTCCTCGCCTCGGCGAATTCGCTCGTCACCGTGTTCCTTGGCCTCGAGCTGCTGTCGATCGCGCTCTACATCATGTGCGGCTTCGCGCGGACCGACTTCCGCTCCCAGGAAGCCGCGGCCAAGTACCTGCTCGTCGGCGGGTTCGCCAGCGCGTTCGTGCTGTACGGCATGGCGCTCGTGTACGGAGGCGCGGGCACGACGGTGATTCCCGACATCGCGCAGCGCCTCGGCGAGACGTCGGCCGCAAACCCGCTGATCCTGCTGGGCATCGTGCTCATGGGCGTCGGCTTTGCCTTCAAGGTCTCGGCGGCGCCGTTCCACATGTGGACGCCCGACGTATATCAGGGCGCGCCGATCCCGGTCACCGCGTTCATGTCGGTCGGCACCAAGGCCGCCGCCTTCGCCATGATCGTCCGGGTCTTCGCCGGCGGTCTTCCCCACCTCGCGCCCGAGTGGCAGGCGCTGCTTGCCGTCGTGGCCGCGGCGAGCATGTTCGTCGGCAATGTGATGGCCATCGTCCAGTCGAGCCTGAAGCGCCTGCTCGCCTACTCGGGCATCGCCCAGGCCGGTTACGTGTTGATCGGCGTCATCGCGGGCGGTCAGAACGGGCTGTCAGCCGTCCTCTACTACCTCTTCGTCTACATGTTCATGAACTTCGGCGCGTTCGCCGTGATCACCCTGCTCGCGGGCGCGGAGGGGGACCGCGACTCGTTCGCCGACCTGGAAGGACTGGGGCGGCGAGGCCCGGTTCTGGCTGTGGCGATGACGATCTTCATGCTGTCCCTCGCGGGCTTCCCGCCGTCGGTGGGGTTTTTCGGCAAGCTCTTCCTCTTCACCGCCGGCGTCGGTGCCGGCTACACGTGGCTGGTGGTGTGGGCGGTATTGATGAGCGTCGTCTCCGTCTTCTACTACATCCGGGTCCTGATCCCCGTCTGGTCGCCGTCACCGGCGCGCGAGCGCGTGCGCGCGTCGCTGAGCAGCACTTTCACCGTCGTGCTCAGCGGCGCGGCCTCGGTGATCCTCGGCGTCTACCCGACCGCATTGCTAATCGCCGGCCTGATCGGCGCCCACCCGATCAGTCCGAATCCCTGAGGAATCCTTTCGGACGGCTGTCGCGTTTGATTGACATGAAGACTCGAAGCTGGTCGACGGCTCTCTATGCCGCGTTCTTCGCCCTGTTCGCTCTCCCGTTTGCCACTCTGTACGCGGCATGCAGCCACGAGCGCGTCGACACGGTCAGTGGCTACCAGACGCTTGCCCCCCACACGTATTCCTACGAGGCCGCGAACGGCTCCACCAAAGCCATCTCGATCGGCACGGACGGGTTCGGATGGATCGCCATCGCCCTGGTGGCGATCGCGGTCGGCGTAAGCCTGTTCGGATTCCGGACGCTGTGGCTGTCGGTGATTTCAGTCGCTGCAGTGACGTCGCTCTTCCTGGCCGTCACGGCCGCCGGCGGACCGAAAGCGTCCACCAAGGCCGAGCTCGGTTACTGGTTGTCGTCGATCGCCGTCGCCCTCGCGCCGGCCGCTGGCGTCCGCCCATGGCGGAAAGCGGTCCTGGTGGGTGTCGCGACAGTCGTCGCGGCCCTGGCGTTGATTGGAGCATTGATCGGCCTGGTCGCGCTGACGGCCCACCGGGAATAGGCTGCAGCCGCATGAGGCGCCCCTAGCTGCGCAGCTTCGCGAGCGCGGCCGCCAGCCGGCGCTCGCGCGTCTCCGCCTTCTTTGCCTCCTCGAGGCTGAGCGCCATCTCCCTCTTGTTGGTGTGGGCCAGCATCTCCCAGGCGGCCGCGGCTTTACGGTCTTTCGCGAGCGCTCGGGCCAGGTCCGCCGGGGCCTCAATGACACGGGGCGCCGTGTCGAGTGCGAGCTCGACCGTGATGGTGTCTCCTCGGCTCACGCCGGCCGACTGCTGGATCGACTTCAGCACGCCCAGGCAGAAGCCTTCGGGCGTCGGCATCAACGATCCGCGGTAGGGGTGACCGGCGATGACGGCCTGGACCTTGGGCCGGCCGCGCAGGCCGAGCTTGCCGGCGACCTCCGCCGGAACGCGGACGAACGTGCCCACGCCGGTCGGATCGGGCCGGAGCTCCGCCTTGAACCTGACCATCCGCGCCGGATTCTAGGCGACGCGC
>DATEGB010000129.1:0-15701 GCA_035280365.1 Candidatus Dormiibacterota bacterium
GGCGATTACGGCCGCTACAAGAACCCGGCCGTCGACGCTCTCCTGGACCAGTTCGGCGCCACCACCGACGAGGCCAAGCAGCACGACCTGATCAAGCAGGTCGAGGCGGCGATGCTCGAGGATGTTCCGGTCATCCCCGTCACCGAAGGCGTGGCGTGGTATCAGTACTCGACCAAGGACTTCGGCGGCTGGCCGACGAAGGACGACCCCTTCGCGGCGCCGGCGCCGTGGAACCTTCCCGACTGGGAGGTCACCCTCCTCCACGTCTACAAGAAGAGTTAGGCGACCGTGACAGGGCGGCGCGACAATCGGGTCGCGCCGCCCTACGGTAGACCCGCATGAGCTATCTCATCCGCCGGCTCGAGTTCTTCGTCATCACCCTCTGGGCCACGCTCACCATCAATTTCATCCTGCCGCGCATCATGCCCGGCAACCCGGCGCAGGCCATGCTCGTGCGCTACCACGGGAGGGTGAGCCCGCAGACGATCAAGGCGATCGAGGTCGCTTTCGGCCTGAACCCGCACGAGAGCATCTTTCAGCAGTATTTCGAGTACCTGGGCAACACCTTCACCGGGAATTTCGGGACGTCGGTGACGTTCTTCCCGGTCCCGGTCGGGGACGTGATCAAGCAAAGCCTGCCCTGGACGCTCGGCCTCGTGGGGATGGCCACGATCATCGCTTTTGTCATCGGCACGCTCATCGGCGTCCTCAGCGCCTGGCGGCGAGGGGGAATCTTCGACTCGATCCTCACCCCGGTCTTCGTGGTCGTCTCCGCGTTCCCCTATTTCTGGCTCGGCCTTCTGTTGCTACTGGTCTTCGCCCTCACCCTCGGTTGGTTCCCCCTCGGGTTTGCCTACGACCTGACCGACTCCATCAACCTGTCCTGGTCATTCGTCGGGCAGGTGATCTATCACGGCTTTCTGCCGGCGCTGACGATCGTGATCATCTCCATCGGCGCCTGGATCCTGACCATGCGCAACACGATGATCACGACCCTGGCCGAGGACTACGTGAGGATGGCGCGTGCGAAGGGCCTGTCGCCGGTGCGGATCATGTTCATGTACGCCGCCCGCAACGCCATCCTGCCCAACCTTGTGGGCTTCGCCATGTCGCTCGGCTTCGTGATCAGCGGCGCGGTCCTGGTCGAGATCGTCTTCAACTATCCCGGCCTCGGCTTCACGCTCCTGCAGGCGGTGCACAGCGAGGACTACGCCCTGATGCAGACGCTGTTCCTGATGATCACGCTGGCGGTGCTGGTCGCCGTGCTCGCCGCCGACGTGCTGACGGCCATCCTTGACCCACGCACGCGGGAGCAAGGCTGATCATGGCGGTCCGCGTCGTCACCGAGCAGGCGCCGGTCGCCACCGGTCGCCGCGGCACGCTCCGGGGTGTCGTGCGCGCGCTCCTCCGCAACCCGAAGGCGGTCGCCGGCCTCACCCTGTTCGGCTCGTTCGTCCTGCTGGCGCTGCTCGCCCCACTGATCTCGCCGTACGACCCGCACGCGCTCCAGTTCGGCCAGATGCTCCAACCGTCTACGGGGCACCTCCTCGGCACCACCGGCACCGGGCAGGACATCTTCTCCCAGCTGGTCTGGAGCACGCGCGAGTCGCTGCTCATCGCGGTCGGGGCGGGGCTCGGCGCGACCGTCCTCTCCGTCCTCATCGGCGTGTCGGCGGCCTACCTCGGAGGCGCCTGGGACCACATCCTGAACCTATTCACGGACGTGTTCCTGGTCCTGCCGACCCTGCCCCTGATGATCATCGTCGGCACGTACCTGAACAACAGGGGGCTGGTCGTACTCATCGGCGTGATCGTCGTCACCGGCTGGTCTTACGGGGCGCGGCAGCTGCGGTCGCAGGCGCTCTCCATCCGCAACCGGGAGTTTCTCGAGGCGGCCCGGGTGAGGGGTGAGCGGACCTCGTACATCATCCTGTTCGAGGTCCTGCCCAACATGACCTCGCTGATCGTCGCGATCTTCCTCGGCGCGGCGCTGTACGCCGTCGTCGCCGCGGCGGGCCTGCAGTTCATCGGCCTGGGCGACCCTAATTCGCTGAGCTGGGGCACGATGCTCTACTGGGCCCAGGCCAACGGCGCGCTGCTCGCCGGTTCGCCGCAGTGGGTGCTTGCCCCCGGGCTCTGCATCGCGGCGGTCGGCGCGGCCTTCGCGCTGCTGAACTACGCCTTCGACGAGATCAGCAACCCCGCCTTGCGCCCGGTGAAGAGGCCGCGATGATCGCCACCCAAGCGCTGCTGGAGGTCAAGGACCTCTGTGTCGACTACCTCACCGACCGCGGCACGGTTCGCGCCGTCGACCGCGTGTCGCTCGAGCTGCGCCGAGGAGAGTTCCTGGGCATAGTCGGCGAGTCCGGCTGTGGCAAGTCCACGTTGCTCTACGCGATCGCGCAGCTGCTGACCTCGCCGGCGATGATCGCGTCGGGCGACGTCTGGTTCGAGGGCCGGGACATGGTCACCATGACCGACGCCGAGCTGCGCCACTTCCGCTGGCGCCAGTACTCGATCGTCATGCAGAGCGCGATGAACGCGCTTAATCCCGTGATGACGATCGAAGAGCAGCTGCGCGACGCCGTCGAGGCGCACGACAGGCTTTCCGCGGCGCAGATCCGGACGCGCTCGGCGGAGCTGATGCGCCTGGTGGGAATCGACCCCGTGCACCTGCAGAGCTACCCACACCAGCTGTCGGGCGGCATGCGGCAGCGAGCCATGATCGCCATGGCGCTCGTGTTCACGCCGGACCTCGTGATCATGGACGAGCCCACCTCCGCGCTCGACGTGGTCGCACAGCGCTCGCTGATGCTGAAAATCAAGCAGCTGCAGCGCGAGATCGGCTTCGCCACGATCTTCGTCACCCACGACATGTCGCTCGTGAGCCACTTCTCGGACCGGCTCGCGGTGATGTACGCGGGCCAGGTCGTCGAGGTCGGCGACACCCGCCAGGTCTTCTCGGACCCGAAGCATCCCTACACGGTCGGCCTCATGCGCTCGTTTCCCTCCATCACCGGGCCGCTGCAGCCCCTGGCCGGGATCGCGGGCAGCCCGCCCGACCTCGCCCGCCCGCCGGCCGGCTGCCGGTTCCACCCTCGCTGCCCGCACGTGATGGCGCGGTGCAAGATCGAGGAGCCCGAGTTCTACGCGCGCGAGGACGACCTCGTGCGCTGCTTCCTCTTCGACCGATGAACGTCGCCGAGCTTCCCGCTCGGCCCAAGGGCGCGGAGATCATCCGCACCGAAGGGCTCACCAGGCATTTCCGCCTCGGCGGATTCCTGTCGCGCCGTTTCCTGCACGCGGTCGACGACGTCAACCTCTCGGTGCACGAGGACGAGATCGTCGCCCTGGTCGGCGAAAGCGGCAGCGGCAAAAGCACCATCGCCCGCCTCATCGCCAGGGTCTACCGGCCGACGGGGGGCGAGATCTTCCACCGGGGGCGGCCGCTGGGCACGCTCCGCTCCCGCCGCGAGGTGCTCGACTACCGCGGCCGGGTGCCCATGGTCTTCCAGGATCCCTACGGTTCGCTGAGCCCGGTCTACCACGTGTCGCACGGCATCGTCCGCGCGCTGCGGCTGCACCGCCCAGAGCTCAGCCGCCGCGGCCGCTTCGAGGAGGCGGAGAGGCTCCTGGAGGCGGTCGGTCTCGCCCCGGGGCGGGACTTCCTGGACAAGTACCCCTACCAGCTGAGCGGCGGACAGCGGCAGCGCATCGGCTTCGCCCAGGCGCTCGCCTGCAGGCCGGAGCTGATCCTGGCCGACGAGCCGGTGTCGATGCTCGATGTGTCCGTGCGCATCGGCGTGCTCAACCTCATGGCCTCGCTGCGCCGCCGGGAGCGCATCTCGTTCCTCTACATCACCCATGACATCGCCAGCGCCCGCTACGTGGCCGACCGGCTGGTGGTGATGTACGCCGGCCAGGTGGCCGAGAGCGGCCCGGTCGACGACGTGCTCGCAATTCCGAAGCACCCCTACACGCAGCTGCTCCTGTCGGCCGTGCCCGACCCCCGCGCGCCGGTCTCTGTGCCCTCCACCGACGAGGTCCAGGAGCCGCCGCGGGTCATCGACCCGGGCGAAGGCTGCCGGTTCCGGGCGCGCTGCCCGTACGCGATCGAGGAGTGCTCCCGGGTGACGCCGCGCCTGCGGCCGCTGCGCCCGGCCCACGAGGCCGCCTGCCACGTCGCCACGTCCGACCTCGCGCCCGGCCGCGTCGAGGACGCCGGTCTCAGGTAGTCGCGCGCCGCGCCGGGTTAACAGGAGTGACGCCGCTTCAAGCGCGGCCAAATCCCGGGTACATCGGAGGTCATGGGCCATAGTCGGCTGGTTCGCAGCGCGCGAAGGCCGGCCTCCGGCAGGCCTTTTTGTTTTCCGCGCTGTGGCGGCTCGGTGAATGTTGGCCGGGCCGATAATGAGGGGCGCGTGCCTTCGCTGACTACGTTCTTGCTCTTCGCACTTGCCACGTTCCTGCTCACGGTTTCACCCGGGCCGGGAGTGCTATACGTCGCGGCGCGCACTCTTTCCCAGGGGCGCGCGGCCGGGTTCGCCTCGATGTTCGGCATCGAGGCCGGCGAGGTGGTCTGGCTGGCGGCCGCCGCGACCGGTGTCGCCGCGCTTCTCTCGGCCTCAACCGCGACGCTCGGGGCGCTGCGCTGGGCCGGCGCCGCCTATCTCATCTACCTCGGCGTCCAGCGATGGCGCCACGCCGACGCGCCGCCGGAGCCGAGCCGAGCGCGACTTTCCGTCATCTTTGGCCAGGGGCTGGTGACGCAGCTCCTCAACCCCAAGGTGGCCGTGTTCTTCGTCGCTTTCCTGCCTCTTTTCCTCAACCCGACGCTGCCGATCGCGCCGCAGGTCGCCGCGTTGGGTGCGGTGTACGTCGCGGTCGCGATTGCGGTCGACGTGACCTACGTTCTCGCCTGGTCCGCCTTCACCCGACGTTTCCTCGCCGGCCGGCTAGCCCGGCAGCGCGCAGGCCGGGTCGCGGCCGGAACTTACTTCGCGCTCGGCGTAACCGCCGCGGCGTCGGGGATCAAGTAAGGACGCACCGGGCGGGCACACGCCGATAATTGGCGGCGCGTGACTTCGCAGACCACGTCACAACCAACGCGATACACAATCGGGACGGTGGTCGACGCGTGAGGACCCTGCTCACGACCACCGGGCAGACGCCGGCCACGCATGTCGAGGACATCACCCGCTGCTTCAACGCCGCCCACGAAGAAGGCTTCTGGCTCGACATCGAGGCCCCGGACGAGGCTGACTACGACCTCCTCGAGCGCACCTTCCACTTCCACCCGCTGACCATCGAGGACATCCGCCACCAGAACCAGCGGCCGAAGGTGGACGAGTACACGGACTACAACTTCACCGTCATCTTCGTCGCCGTCTGGGACAACGACGACGTCGCGTTGCGTGAGCAGCACCTCTTCGTCGGTGAGCACTACCTGATCACCGTGCACCAGGAGCCCTCGTCCCAGCTCAAGGAGCTACAGGAGCGCATCCACAAGAGCCCCGAGCTCACGAAGGGCAAACCTGCATTCCTCACGTACATGGCCATCGACGCGCTCGTCGATGCGTCGTTCCCTGTGCTCGACAAGCTCGACGATGAGGTCGACGAGCTGGAGGACGAGATCACCGACAACGCGACCGAGGAGCAGCTCAGCCGCATCTACCATCTCAAGCACACCGTCACCGAGCTCCGCCGCTTTCTCGGCGCGCAGCGCGACGTCTTCCAGGCGCTGATCACGCACGGCATCCACCTGCAGCAGCAGGACATGACGCTCTACTACCGCGACGTCTACGACCACATCGTCCGCCAGTACGAGACGGCCGACTCGCTGCGCGACCTCCTCACCGGCGCGATGGACGTCTACCTGTCGACTGTCTCCAATAGACTCAACCAGACGACCAAAGCCCTGACCGTCATCGCGAGCCTGTTCCTGCCGCTCAGCTTCCTCACCGGCTTCTACGGCATGAACTTCTCCTACCTCACCAGCGTCCTCGAGAGCCCTTACCTCGCGTTTGCCGTCGGCGTCGTGACGATGTTGATCGCAATCTTGATTCAGCTCTGGCTGTTCAAGCGGCGCGGCTGGCTTTAGGCGCAATGAGCGACTGCTGCTCGCCCCAGGGATACCGGTGGATCTTCAGCGAGCGCAACGCCCGCGCCGAGGCGCGACGCTACCGGCGTAAGGGGCTCGACGCCACCTCGCGCCGCATCGTCGAGTTCTTGCGCGGGCAGGGGGTCGAGGGGCGCACGCTCCTCGAGGTGGGCGGCGGCATCGGCGCGATCCAGATGGAGCTGTTGAAGGCCGGCGCGGCGCATGCGATCAGCGTCGAGCTGACCCCGACCTACGAGCGTGTCGCCGGTGAGCTCCTCGCCGAGGCCGGGCTCGCCGACCGCGTGGAGCGCAGGGTCATGGACTTCGCGGAGGCCGCGGCGCAGGTCGAGGCCGCCGACGTCGTGATCATGAACCGCGTCATCTGCTGCTACCCCGACATGCCACGTCTCGCCGGCGCCGCCGCCGAGCACGCGCGTCAGGTCCTGGTCATGAGCTACCCGCGCCAGGCGTGGTGGACGGTGGTCGGGCTGGCGCTCGCCAACGCGATCTTGTGGCTGACCCGGCGCCGGTTCCACGTCTTCCTCCACCCGCCGGCGCAGATCCTCGCCACTTCGGAGAGGCGCGGCCTGCGCACCGTGCTCGACGACACCGGCGCGCTTTGGACGGTGGCAGCGCTCCGCCGCACGGCCTAGCGCAAGACGGGGATCACCGTCTCCTTCCAGAGCTCAGGGTCGTTGGCGACCGGCCGCGGCGGCGGGAGGGCGGGCGGGTCGGACTTGAAGCCCGCGCCGGTGTCGAACATCGCGATCGTCTCGTCCTTGCCGATCTCCCCCGACTCGACAAGCGCCTCCAACCCGGCGGCCGACGCCGCGGTTTCCAGGCTCGCGTAGCCGAGGCCGAGCCGGCCCAGCCGCGACCGCGTCTCAACGATCTCGCCTTCGGTCACCGTGAAGGCGGCGCCGCCCGAGGTGCGAATGGCGTCGAGGATCAGGAAGTCGCCGACCGCCGAAGGCACGCGCATGCCGGCGGCGGCAGTGTTCGCGCCCTCCCACGGCCTGGCGAACTTCTCGCCCTCGCGAAACGCGCGCACGATCGGCGCGCAGCCCTCGGCCTGGACCGCGAACATGCGCGGCCGTTCGGGACCGATCAGGCCCATCGCTTGCAGCTCGTCGAAGGCCTTCCACATGCCGACGATCCCCGTGCCGCCGCCGGTCGGGTAGACGATCGCGTCGGGCAGCCTCCACCCGAGCTGCTCGGCGAGCTCAAACCCCATCGTCTTCTTGCCCTCGACGCGATACGGCTCCTTGAGCGTGCTCAGGTCGAAGGCGCCGAGCTCGTCGCGGATCATCGCGGCCAGGCGGCCGCAGTCCGAGATCAGTCCTTGGAGGAGGATGAGGTCGGCGCCGGCGGCCAGGACCTCGACCTGGTTCTGCGCCGGCGCGTCGGAGGGCATGACGACCGTCGCGCGGACGCCGGCCGCCGCCGCGTAGACGGCCAGCGCGCCACCGGCGTTTCCGGCGGACGGCGCCACGAGGTGCCGGGCGCCAAGCTCGACCGCGCGGCTGACCGCGACGGCCATGCCGCGGGCCTTGAAGGAGCCCGTCGGGTTGAGGCTCTCGCGCTTGACGAAGAGGCGTGACAGGCCGAACGCGCGCCACGGCTGAAGCGGCGTGTCGCCCTCACCCAGGTAGGTGACGAAGCGCGCATCGCGCACGGGCAGCAGCTCTCGCCACCGCCACAGGCCACCGTCGCGCCGCGCGGCGATCGCCTCGCGATTCAGCGTCCTGGCGGCCTTGGCCCGGTCGTAGCGCGCGAGCAGCGGCCGCTGGTCGGCGGGATCAAGCCCCGTCAAGGCATCCGCCGGATAGGTCTTTCCAGAGAGGCCACCCTCGAGGTGACTCAGAGTGGAGCCGGCTTGCCCTATCGCACGAACTCCATGACGAAGTCGAGCGCTACAGTCGCGACCTCCTTCCATCCGCTGTCGATCACGAGGGAGTGGCCGCGGCGAGGGATCTTCTTGATGTCGGTGAAAGCGGGGTTGCGCTTCTGCCGCATGTACGAGGCGTTGGCGATCGCCCACGGCACCGTGTTGTCCTTCTCGCCTTCGACGATCAGGAGCGGACCGCGGTTGGGTTGGGTGGTGTCGACCTTGACCTCGGTCCACGGGTTGAGGTTGGCGAACGCGGCCTGGAACAGCGGCGCGCCCGGGGCCGGGACGGCGAAGGTCGCGTAGAGCTGCCTGGCCTCGTCCTCGCTCACGGCATTGGCGAAGGCGTAACGGAACTGCTCGAACGTCAGGGGCACTGCCCGGCTGCGGTTCGCCGGGTTGGCGAGGACGGGGGCAGCCGCCTTGAGCGCTGAGAGGGGCAGGGGCAGCACGCCGCGAAACGGCGCAGGGTCGACGGCGACGGTCACGGCGGCGAGACCGCGGCCCGCCAGGATCTGCGCGAGGAGGCCGCCGAAGGAGTGGCCGATCAGGGCGGGCCTCTTGCTCAGGCGCTGGACGATCGCCGCGATGTGGTCCGCGACCTGCCGCACCTTCTTGCCGGCGAACACCTCCGGGTGCTCGTTGGCGGCGGCCACCGTCTCGGGGTCGTCCGGCCAGCCAGGCTGCACCGTGGCGTAGCCCGCGCCGTCAAAGAGCTGCGCCCAGCGATCCCAGCTGCTCGCGAGAAGCCAGAGCCCGTGTATGAAGACGACCGGCGCGCGGCCGGAGGCGTTGGCGCGCTCGACCTGTTCCGACTCGTACGCCGTGATCGGATAATCGTAAGTACCAGTAACCCTCCTAGTTGGCCCTTGGCATGGTCATGCGACTTGCTGTGGGGCTGCTGGTGCTCGCCTGCGCGTGGGGATCGCCGTCGCCTCCGACGGCTGTGTCATCGCCGAGCCCCACGTCGAAGCGCCCTGGTCGTGTAGCCTCTGGCCGTGGTCGACCCGGAAGCCGTCTACCGGCAGACCACGCCCCGCTCGCGCGAGCTGCACGAGCGGGCGGTCGCGTTGATGCCTGGCGGCACGACGAGGACGACCACGTATTTCCCGCCGTATCCGCTCTACATCGAGCGCGGTGAGGGCTGCCGCGTGTGGGACGTGGACGGCGCCGAACGCATCGACATGCTGGGCAACTACACGGCGATGATCCTCGGCCACGCGCATCCGAAGATCGTCGAGGCAATCCGCCGCCAGGCCGCGCGCGGGACAGGCTTCGCGGCCGCGAACCCTGTCGAGGTCGAGCTCGCCACGATCCTCTGCGAGCGCGTGCCGAGCCTCGACGCCGTCCGGTTCTGCAACTCGGGCACCGAAGCGACCATGTTCGCCATGCGCCTGGCGCGCGCGTTCACGGGCCGGCCGAAGATCGCGCGCATGGAGGGCGGCTACCACGGCACACACGACTACGCCGAGGTCAGCACGCACCCCGCCGTGGCCGAGGCCGGGCCGGCGGAGGAGCCGCTGGCGCGGCCCGACTCCATGGGCACGCCCGATTGGGCCCTGGAGCATGTCATCGTGCTGCCTTTCAACAAACCCGACGCGGCGGAGCTGATCATCCGCCGCCACGCCGCGCAGCTTGCGGCGGTCATCCTCGAGCCGATCATCGGCGCGGGCGGGGTGATCGCGGCGACCCCCGAGTTCCTGCGCCGGCTGCGCGACGTCACGCGCGAGCTCGGGATCCTGCTGATCTTCGACGAGGTGATCTCGTTCCGTGTGGCGCCGGGCGGGGCCCAGCAGCTGTACGGCGTCACGCCCGACCTGACGACGCTGGGCAAGATCATCGGCGGCGGCCTGCCGGTCGCCGCGTTCGGCGGCCGCGCCGACGTCATGGAGATGCTCGACCCCCGGCGCGAGCCGAGCATCGCGCAGGGGGGAACCTACAACGGCAACCCCCTGGGCATGGCCGCCGGCGTCGCCGCGATGCGCGAGCTGACGCCCGACGTCTACGAGGATCTGAACCGCAAGGGTGAGCGCGTCTGCGAGCAGCTTGGTGAGGTGTTCGCTTCACACGGCCTGGCCGTGCAGGTGAACGGCGCCGGCTCCATGCTGGCCCTGCACTTCACCGACCGGCCTGCCGTCGACTACCGCGCCGTGGCGGGCGCCGACAAGAAAAAGGCGCGCGATCTCTTCCTCGGCCTGGTCAACCACGGCGTGCTGATGGCGCCGCGACTGATGGGGGCGCTGTCGACCCCGATGACGGAAGACGACATCCAGCAATTCGTCGATGCCGTCGAGGCCGTCGTCGTCGAGCAGCGCCCCCGCTGGGAGTCCGAGAGCTAGGCCGCGGCCGCCACGCCGACCTCTTCGAGCTTGCCGGTGCGGACGTCGTAGACGAAGCCGCGGATGCTCGACTTGTTGGGGACGAACGGGCTTGCCTTGATCCGCGCGATCGACTGCCTCACGTCCTCGTCGAGATCGCTGAAGGCCTCGAACGCGAACGCCGGCCGGATGCCGGTCTCGTCCTCGATCTTGCGCTTGATGTCGTCGTCGTGGAACGTGAGCATGCCGCAGTCCGTGTGGTGGATCAGGATGATCTCCTTTGTCCCGAGAAGGCGCTGCGAGATCGCGAGCGAGCGGATGGCGTCGTCGGTCGCCGCGCCACCCGCGTTGCGGATGACATGGGCGTCCCCTTCCTGCAGGCCGAGGATCTTGTGCACGTCCAGCCGCGCGTCCATGCACGCCAGCACCGCCACATGCCTGGCCGGCGGCAGCGGAAGGTTGCCCTTCTTGAAGGAACCCGCGTACGACTGGTTGTAGCGAAGGAGTTCGTCGGTTACGCTCATTGGCGAATGCCTCCGTTTGAGTGTTAGTCCGAAAAGCGAAGACGCGGTCGGGTCGGACTAACTACAGAGGCAGGCGCTGCAACCCGCGTGATCGACGGCGCGTCTTCGCGTGAGGATGCGAACGGCCATCGATGCGCCCACAGCGTCATGAACAGTAGCAGGTCGGAACTGATGCGCGCCCGGCGCCAGGTTTCGCCGAAACTTTTCGTCGTGCGCGGCTTCTTCATCGGCCTGATGCTCGTGGTCGGGCTGACGCTGACGATCCTCTCCCTGCGTCCGGGCGGCGTTCGCCGCCAGCTGCGCATGGCCGCGCGCCGCTTGCGCATCGTCCTCGTCCTCGGAGGCGTGTACCTCGGGGTGTCGCTCGTGATCCGCCTGCTCTTTCCCGACGGACCGGTCGCGGACTACGGTCCGCCGATTGTCGCGCTCGTCCTCGTGGTCGTCTTCGTCATCGTCGCCCAGGACCCTGCTCCCACTCCGCCTGGCACCTGACGCAGCGCGTGGCCGTGGGCAGCGCGGCCAGGCGTTCCTCGCCGATCGGCCCGCCGCAATCCTGGCACCTGCCGTCGACGACTACGCCCGAGTCCTCACGTCCCCGCTCCAGAATGCGCTCGATCTCGTTCGCGACCGCCTGCTCGCTCATGGCCTGCGTCTCGTCGGCGTTGCGGAAGCCCCTGCTCACACGCCCACGTTACCGCGTCGGTTGCAAGTCCGCGGACGGCGACCGTCGTTCGCCGGCGCATGACGTCGTCGACGTTCATGGCCCACTCCGACTCGAACGCGTAAGCGACCTGCGCCCACACGTCGGGGCCGTCGGGGTGGATCCTTTCCAGGCCGTGCGGCATCGCCGCCGCCAACTCCAGCACCTTCCCCGCCTCGTCGCCGTACAACCTCTCCAGGTGGTCCGCCACGTCCGGGTCGAGGTCGGTACGGGCCTCCACGTGCAGGCTCCACCCGGTTCCCGGCAGCCGTCGCTCGTCTGGCGTGAGCCGGTGCGGGTCGGTGCACGGCAGACGGCGCAGCGCGTCGACGGCGATCTGCCGGTGCGTGGTGAGCTTGCCTCCGGCGACCGAGACCATGCCGTTGCGGCCTACCTCGATCATGTGGCCACGCCTGGCCGTCGCGGTGTCGCCGGGAGCGATCGGAAGGGCGCGCAGGCCGGCGATGGCGAAGCGAATGCGGTTCTCGCCCAGCATCTCGGCGGGTAGGAAGCGCGACGCCTCGTCCAGGACGCAGGACACGTCCGCGGCGGCGACGCGGACCTCTGCGGGCTCGCCCGTGAACGGCGTGTCGGTCGTGCCCAGCATGAGCATGCCCTGCCACGGGATGCCCAGCGCGACGCGCCCGCCATCGAGCGGCATGGCCACGCCGGCGCGCCACCCGTCGCGCGTCTCGAGCAAGAGATGGACGCCCTTGCTGAGGCGGACGATGGGCTTCGACGAGGGATCGTCGATCCGGCGCACGTGGTCGACCCACGGACCGGCGGCGTTCACCACGTGGCGCGCGCGCACGTCGAACAGGCCGTCGCGACCGGCGTCGATCGTGACTGCTCCGCCGCGGTTGTGGCGCAGCTCGAGCCCGATGACGCGAGCGTGGTTGAGCACCAGGGCGCCGAGCCCCGCCGCGGCCTTCACGGTGGCAAGGACCAGGCGCGAGTCGATCGTCTCCGCTTCGTCGAAGACGCCGCACATCCGCAGGCCGACGGTGCGGAGGGGCGGCACGAGCTGCGCCGCCGCGCCCCGGCTCACCCACCGCACGCGGCCGCCCCGGCCAGAGAGCGCGCGGTAGAGCACGAGCCCGGTGCTCACGATGGCCGGTCCTCGGGAAGATCCCTGGTAGACGGGCAGCAGGAACGGCAGCGGCCGGACCAGGTTGGGGGCGACGCGCTCCATCAGGACTCGGCGCTCCAGCTGCGACTCGCGCACGAGCCCGATGTCACCCATGGGCAGGTAGCGAAAGCCGCCATGGACGAGCTTCGACGACGCGCTCGACGTGCCGCCTCCGAAATCACCGGCCTCGACCAGCGCGACGCTCAGCCCGATGCGCGCGCCTTCGAACGCGACCCGCGCGCCCGTGATGCCGCCGCCGATGACGACCAGGTCGACCGTTTGCCGGCGCAGCCGCTCGACTGTCTCAGACCGCGAGGTGAACATCGATCCTCTCCTCCTTGTCGAGGGCGGTGGCCAGCCTCGCCAGCGACCCCGGCGGCAGCTCCGGGTACGCCGGCAAGAACACCAGCCGCGACATGATCTGTAGGGCGCGCACCGGCTCGAGCTCGGGCCGGTCTGGCGGCGCCGGGATCGCCTGCACGCTGCTCGCCGACCGGGCGGCGTCGAATCCCATCGCCCGGGCGGCCGCGATCAGCCCCGTGACGTCGTCGGTCGCGACCGGGAACAGCCAGTGGGTGTGGGCCCACGCGTCACCGCCGACGTGCAGGCCAGGCGGCAGCAACAGGGCGAGCAGGTCGCCCGAGGCGGCACGCGCGAGGAGCCGGTCGTGGTCGAAGCTCTCGAGGCGCCGGCGCATGAGGAGCAGCAGGGGGGCGCAAGGCGTTAGCTCCAGGCGGCGAATCAGCTCGGCGGTCGAGCCGGGCCGGAAGGCGCGGGCGGCGGAGTTGACGGTGGCGTCGAACCGCTCTCTGGCGAGGGCCTCCACCATCGCGTAAGGCAGCGGCCGGGTGAGGGCGACGAAGGCCGCGGCCTGGGCGATGCGCTTGAGGTGGGCGCGGTGCCGCTGCACCGGCCAGCACGCCTGCACGGAGCGCATTCGCGCCCGCAGGTCCGGGTCGCGGACCGTCAGCATCGCGCCACCCAAGGCGGTCGCCGTCTTGAGGATGCCGAAGCTGAACATCGAGACAAGAGCGGCGCCGTCGCCCGAGTCGGGCGGCCCCTGGTACGACTGGGCGCAGTCCTCGACCAGGAGGATGCCCCGCTCGCGGCAGATCGCCGCGAGCGGCGCGAGGTGGACGTGGCCGCCAAAGAGATGGGCCACGACCAGGAGGCGGCTTCGGGGCGTGATGCAGCGGGCGAGCGCGGCTGGCCCGGGCGCCAGCGTCTCAGGCGCGAGGTCGACCGGGACCGGGACCAGGCCGTGATGGACCGCGATCCGCGGCATGTCGGGATGCGTGACGGCGGAGAACAGGACCTCGCTTCCCAGCGGCAGATCCAGCGCCGTGAGCAGCAGATGAAAGCCGCTCCGAACCGAGTAGCAGGCGAGGGCGGAACCAGGCGCCGGCCACGCGCCCTCCACGCAGGCTGCGGAACGGTCGTGGTCGGACGAGCCGAGCACGCAGAGCGCGAAGGCGAGGTGTCGGGGCTGGACGTCGAGACGGTGTCGCGCGTAGAGCCGCTTCATGGCGCGATGTTGCATCGCGATCGATGCCGAAGTCAGTCTCGGTCCGGTTTCAAATTCGGTATCAATCGCGAGGCCGCTCACGCCTGGGCTCCAGCGCACGCGGCCACGAGCACGCGGTTGAACTCGTCCGGTCGCTTGATGCACGCGAAGTGGTCGCCTTCGATCTCGAACACGTGCCCGCGGCTGAGCGTGCGGGCCAGGGCGCGCTGCGCCTCGGGCGACACGCTCATGTCTTCCTGGGTGACGATGACCGCCGCTCCGCACGTGGTCTGGGCCAGCCAGCCGCTCGAATCGAAGCGGCCGGCCTCGGCGATCGCGTCCAGCATCGCCAGGGTGTCGTGGCGCCGGACCTCGCTCATCAGCCAGCGCCCGCGCTCGGAATCGGCCGACTTCGGGGCGAGCAGCGACAATCGCCGCCCGACGAGTCGCCTCGGGCAGCGCGCGCAGCGCCAGCTCGAGGAGTCGCAGCGGACCGCCCGCCGTCGGGAGGTCGGCGAACCGGCCCGCGGTCGCGCAGAGGACCAGGCGGGTCACCAGCTCCGGGGCGGCGTCGAGCTAGACTGCCCTTCGAACGTGCGTTCGGTGGGGGAACCGCTCCGCTTGCGCGTCACCGCCGGCGCTCGGGCCGCCGTGCTCGCGCGCTGTCGCGGCGCGTGCGAGCGCTGCGCAGTCGAGTGGCCGTGGGCGCTCTACCTCTTCCTGGTCGACGACGGGCGTTCCGCGACCGCGGCCAACCTGGTCGCCCTGTGCGGAGCGTGCTCGGCCGGCCGGTGCGGCGCGTTCGCTCCCCTGCTCACCGAGCGCTCGCTTCGCGACCGCATGCGCGACGCCAACAACCGGCGCACGGGCGCGACGCGGCTGACGCCCGCCCGGCGCAGGCGCTTGATCGCCTCTCGCGGCTCCGCTTGCGAGGTCTGCGGCGTGGCCGGGGCCGACCGCCAGCTCGACGTGCACCACGTGCGCGGGGTTTTGCAGGGCGGCGACGACTCGGAGGCCAACCTGATGGTCCTGTGCTTCGCGTGCCACCACCATCTCCAGCCGTGCGCCGAGGCGTGCGGCGGCTGGGCCAGGAAGCCGGCGACGGTCTGTTTGCGCTGCCGGCTTCGCCGCCGCCTGGAGGAGCTCTACGCGGGGCTGACCTGGGAAGAGATCACGGCGATCCATCCGGCGCTGGCGACTTCGCCTCCGTCAGCGCGTTCTTCGCCAGGTCGTCGATGAAGCCACGGACCTTGTCCCGGTGCGCGAGGTCCGGGTTCCTGACGCGCGGCCGCTAAGAGAAGCGGCGGATGAACATGAACATGGCGGGCACCCAGTACATGTCCGCGGCACGGCGCGTGCGGCGGCTGCGCCAGCGATTCAGAAAGCCCCACACCGCCAGCTTGCCCGCCTGGGTTGGGTTGGCCTCATCATCGAGCTCGAGCTCGCGAGACAGACCGTCGTCGCCGTCGAGCGGCGCGAAGATGGAGTACATGCTTCGCCGCTCCAGGCTGCGCAGGTCCCTCTCTTCGAGACGGCCC
>DATEGB010000130.1:0-18355 GCA_035280365.1 Candidatus Dormiibacterota bacterium
ACCCCGGGCCGCGTCACCTCGAGCGTGGCCAACGCGCCGAGCGCGCCCGGGCCGGCGTTCTCCGCGTCGGGCTCGCCGCCCAGACGATGGTCGAGCGGCACGTGACAGTCCTCGAGGATGACCTGGGCCGTGTGGCTCGCCCGCACACCGAGCTTCTGCTCCTTGCGCCCCATGCGCAGGCCGGGCGTGTCCCTGGGGACTAGGAAGGACGCGATCCCGGCGGGGCCCTTCGACGGATCGGTGTTGGCGTAGATCACGTGATAGTCGGCGATGCCGCCGTTGGTGCAGAACTGCTTGGTGCCGCTGAGCACGTAGCCGTCGCTCACGCGCTTCGCGCGCGTCTTCATGGCCAGCGCGTCGGAGCCCGAGTCGGGCTCGGTCAGGCCCAGTCCGCCCAGGACGAGCCTGTCCGGGTCCGTGAACTCGGGCAGCCAGCGCTTCTTCTGCTCCTCCGTGCCGCTCGCCCGGATGCCCGCGATGGCGAGGCCCATCGACTGGATGCAGACCGCGATCCCCGCGCAACCCCAGTGCAGCTCCTCGTTGACGAGCAGCTCGGTGAGGTAGTCGAGACCCTGGCCGCCGTACTCCTCGGGCAGGAAGGCGGCCGGGCTCAGGCCGATGCGGTGCGCCTTCTTGACGACCTCGTACGGAAACTCCTCGGTTTCGTCGAAGTGCGCGGCGACCGGGCGGACCTCCCGCTCGGCGAACTGATGGGCGAGGCGCCGGATCGCCTCCTGCTCCGATGTGAGCGAGAACTCGAGCGTCACCGCTCGTAGTCCGCGGAGGCCTTGGTCAGCACCGCCTCACCCTTCTGGTTGATCGCGGACAGCTCGAGCTTGCCCTCGGCGCCGGGCGTCGCGCTGAACGTCACCGTGTCTCCGGGGACGACCATGCCCGCGAAACGCACGAACAGCCGCTTCAGGTGCGACGGCCCTCCCGCCGCCTGGGCGGCGACGGTGGCCATGATGCCCATCTGCAGCATGCCGTGAGCGATCACGCCCGGCAGTCCCACCGAGCGCGCGAAGCCGTCGTCGAGGTGGATCGGGTTGTGGTCGCCGGAAGCCTCCGCGTACGCCGCGATTTGGTCCTTCGTGAAGGTGACCATCACTGCCGAATCACGAAGAGGGCGCGCGAGCGGCACACCGGCGCCCTTTCGGCGTCGGTGGTGTCGGTCTCGAAGCTGACGAAACGCATCCCGCGCCTTGCGGTGTCGGAAGCGACGCGCCCACGCGAGGTCACGGTCTCCCCCACCCGCGGATGGCGGGCCCACTCGAACTCCTGTTCGGCGTGCAGAAGCTTCGAGAAGTCGACTGCGGCCTCCTCGTCGGCGAACAGCTGAGGCGCTGTCGTCCAGAGGGCGTACACGGCGGCGAACGTCGGCGGGACGCCGTCGGCGGGGTCCGCGCCGATGGCGCGCGCAAACCGCTCGACTCGCTCAGGTTCGATCTCGAACTTCACCGCCGGGTACGTCCGGCCGGCGACCGCTGCCACGAGACAGAGATTAGGGTCTTGTCGGTCTGAGCCGCGAGAAGACCCGGCGCAGCAGCATCGGCCGCAGCGACGTCCACGCCTCCATCACCGTGGCGCGCGAGGTCGAGGCGACCTCGGGCGGCGCGTAGGCCGCGACCACGAAGCTGTTCGTCAGCGCGGACATCGGCTCAGACGTCTCCGGGAACGTCCTCCGCAACCGCCGGCCGAGCTCCAGAGGAGTCTCGCCCGGCCGCCCTTCGGCGCCGGCGAGGCGCGCCAGGGCCAGCGTGCGTTTCCACACGGCCATCACCGTGCGCGGCCGCAGATAACGCGACGCCGCGACCAGGAGCAGGAGCAGAAAGGCGATGAAAAGCCCCCCAATCCTGGTCAGCGCCGTGGCGTCCAGCGAGCCGACGTGGAAGCCGCCGCCGGCGACGGCGCCGTTGCCCTCGTTCCGGACGCCGGGCGGCAGGCGGTCGCTCCCGGAAGTGCCCCCGATGACGCCGCCGACGCCGACGCTGTTGGGGTCGCAGTTGTCGTCGCGGAGGCACGGGTTCGAGCCGGTCTGGCCGCGCGGGATGACCTGGTAGTTGGCGTTGGTCGGGTCGGCGGTCGGCTCGAAGGGGATCCAGCCGAACTTCGGGAAGTAGACCTCGACCCAAGTGTGTGCGTCCTCGCCGCGGACGACGAAGGCGTTGTACTGGTTGTCGAAGTTGCCGGGGCCGAAGCCGTTGACGAGCCGGACCGGGATGCCGAGCGAGCGCAGCATGTCCCCCATCGAGGTGGCGAAGAATTCGCAGTAACCCTTGTGCGAGGTGAAGAGGAAGTACTCGATAGGGTCGCGGCCCTCCGGCGTCCGAGCGTCGAGCGAGTACGTGAAGTTCTGCCCGTCGCGCAGGTAGGTCTCGATGGCGTGGGCGGCGTCGTACGGGGTGCGCGCGCCGGCCTTGTCGACGATCGACTGGGCGAGCGTGCGGATCTCGTTGAGAACGGCCCGCGGGCGGTAACCGTTCGGCGGGAGGGTCATGTACTGGCGCACCCAGTCCGGGTAGTCAGTGCCCGCCCCCTGGAGGTCGGCGGTCCCTGCCGTCGAGTACTCCACGGTCGCGTTGTAGAGGCCGGCCGACGTGGTCGGCTGGACGCTGCTGAGGCGATCGATCTCGTAGAGCAGCACACTCCCCTGGCTCGAGTTGAGCGGCGCTTGCGTGCCCATGGTGACGCGGTCGACCTTGTATAGCTGCCCGGGATAGAAAAGGACGTCGGAGTTGGGCTGCACCGGGGGATGGAGCACCCTGACCTGCACACCCGCCGCCGCCAGCCTCTCGTAGTCCTCGCCGTAGAGGTAGGTCTGGTTCTTGGGCACGATCTGCTTCAGACCGTCCGCACCCGCATACCGCCACTCGCCGGCGAAGGTGGTCGTCTCGTTGACGCCGCGGAAGTAGCGCGGTCCCGCGTAGTCGCCGACGAGCGTGTATGTGAAGACCACGTCACGGGTGCGCTGCAGCGAGCCGCTGAGCCTCACGTCATCGGTGAAGCCGGTCGTCCCCGTCCCGCCGCGCGAGCTGGTGAAGCCAGGGTGGCTGAGCCGCTCCTGGAGCTGCGCCCAGCTGGAGAAGAATCCCGACTCGACGTCGAGGGTCCGGTCGACGGTGGACATGGGCGGGAGGAGGATGCCGAGCACGATCAGAGCGGCCATCGCGACCAGGCCGCTCTCCCAGAAGTCCCAGCGCGCGTCGCCCGTCAGCTTGACGCTGGCCCGCGACGCGTCGACGACCGAGCCGGTGTAGTTGGTCCACAGGAGCAGCGCGAGCGTCAGCAGGATCATGAACAGCGTCGGCGTGTTCTGGTCCTGCGGCACGTTCAGGACGTTGGTCGCGAACGCCGCCGCGCCGGGAATCAGCCCGAGCATGGGCTTGCGCCACCGCAGCACGCACCACGCGAGCCACGCGCCCGTCACCCACATCAGGACGTTGATGAGGACGAGGTAGAACGCCGGGTCCTGGCCCGCCGAGCCATCGCTGATGCGCTGCCACCACAGGCCGACGAAATTAACGCCGACGGTGTCGGTCGGGTGGCGGGCCTGGATCTGCGACCAGGCGCCGGCGACGGCCACAAACGGCGACAGGACGAAGCCGATGCCGAGCGAGTAGACGTCGCGCAGGGGCGTCAGCGCCAGCACGCCCATCAGCGCCGCACCGCCAACGGCGATCGGCGTGATGACGTCGATGCCGTCGACCCAGTGCACGATCGCGGTCGAGCGGCTGATCGTCAGCGTCAGGAGAAGCACGAGCACCGCGGCCCAGAACTTGCCCCCGGCCATCGAGTCGCGAATGCGCTCCCAGGCCAGCTCGCGCCGGCTCAGGGCGTCGGCGAACGCCGCCTCGGGGCCGGTCAGCCGCGTCTCAGGCGATACGTATCGCATCCCGCGTCCTCACCAGCCGCGCGAAATCGTCGCCGGCCCTGACCACGTAGAGGTCCACGTCCTGGCCCAGGTCGAAGCTGGGGTTGCGGTCCGGCCCGCCGAAGCTGGCCCCGTCGATATAGAAGACGATCAGGCTCGAGCGGCGGCCGCGCACCGCCTGAAGGAGCTTGACCCACTCGGGATCCGCGCTCGGAGTGATGACCGCAATCGCCCGCCTGGGCAGGCGCCGGATGCGGTCCCACGCGAGCGTGCTCGTGAGCGGCGTGCGGCCATCCGCCTGGCACACCGCGAGGTAGTCGAGGATGAGCCGGTCCTGGCGCACCGCGCGGTGGGGCTCGAGAAGAGTCCCCTTCGAGTCGTTGGCGATGAGGCCGACCTGCCGGCCGCGGCTGTGGACCTGCGACGCCATCGAGGCCGCGAGGCTGACCGCGTACTCGACGGTGGACTCCTCACCCTCGCCGACGTGGACGCCGCGGTCGAGGTCGAGGAGGATCCACAGGTCGGTCGTCAGCGGCTGCTCGAACGTCTTCGACATCAGGCGCTGGTGCTTGGCCGAGAGCGGCCAGTGGATGCGGCCGAAGCTGTCGCCCGTGGCGTAATCGCGGATGCCGCCGGTCTCGGGCGGGTAGTCGGACCAGGCGCCGAAGGCCTGCGTCGTCCCGACCTGCTGCGCGCTCGGCGTGACCAGGTCGGGGATCGGCCTGACGCGCGGGTAGACGAGGATCGAGGTGCGCTGGTTGATCTTGATCTCGCGCTCGAAAAGGCCGAACGGCTCCTTCACGCGCACCGCGGTCGGGCCTAGCGCCATCCATCCGCGCCGCCGGTAGACGCCGCGCGCCTTCCAGCGCACGAGCTCGTGGCCAAGCGAGATGACGCGGCCGGGCTGGTAGTCGGGGATCTGGCTGAGGTCGCGGACCTCGACCCACGGCGCGGGCACCCAGCCCCGGCGCTGGACCTCGATGACCTCCTCGTATACCTCGCCGACAGTCGGCGTGCCGGGGTCGACCTTGCGCGTCACCGTGACGCGCCGGATCGCGAGCCGCGGCCACACGAGCGCGATGACGAAGAGCAGCGAGAGGACGTACGTGAAGACGTACGCCTGGCGGATCGCGGTCAGGTAGGTGAAGAAGAGGAGGAGGCCGATCGCACCGGCGAGGGCAACCTTGCTCATGCGAGCCCCTTGTGCCGGCGGCTACCCGTCGTAGGCCAACTGCGGCACGTGCTCACGCTCGATCAGGCCCGCGACGAGCTTGCCCGCGCTCTGGCCCTGCATCTCGGCGTTGGGCCGCAGGATGATGCGGTGCGCCAGCACGGACTCGGCGAGGGCCTTGACGTCATCTGGAATGACGTAGCTCCGGCCCTCGATGGCCGCGAGCGCCTGGCTCGCGTGGTAGAGGTGCAGCGTGCCGCGGGTGCTGGCGCCCAGCGCGACCTCGGGGTTGCCGCGCGTGCGGCCGACCAGCCGGGCGATGTACTCGCGCAGCTCGGGCTTCACGAAGACCTCGCGGACCGCGCTCTGCGCCGCGTTCAACTCGTTGGGCGACACGACCGGCTGCAGCTCTTCGAACGGCGACTCGACCTTGTGCTGCGTCAGGAGGTTCGCCTCCTCCTTCTCGGTCAGGTAACCGAGCTTGACCTTCATTAGGAAGCGGTCGAGCTGGGCCTCGGGGAGCGGGAACGTGCCGGAGTACTCGACCGGGTTCTGCGTCGCCATGACCATGAACGGCTTCGGCAGGATGTGCGTCTCGCCGTCGATCGTCACCTGGTGCTCCTCCATCGCCTCCAGCAGCGCGGCCTGCGTCTTGGGCGACGCACGGTTGATTTCGTCCGCGAGGAGGATCTGAGCGAAGACCGGACCGGGCCGGAACTCAAAGTCGTTGAGCTTCTGGTTGAAAGCCCTGACGCCGGTGACGTCGCTGGGCAACAGATCGGGCGTGAACTGGATGCGGCGGAAGGTGCAGTCGAGGGAGCGCGCAAGCGACTTGGCGAGCATCGTCTTGCCCACGCCGGGCACGTCCTCGATAAGCAGGTGACCCTCGCAGAGGAGGGTCACCAGGCACAGCCGGATCTCCGGCTCTTTGTTGACGATGGCTCGGCTGACGTTGGCCATGAATGCGTCGGCGACTCTGTTGACGGCTTCCACGGCCCCCATTCTGTTCGGGATTATAGGTGCGCCTTCTGGGAGAGCCATCTCAGTGGAATACGGCTGGCGGGTGGCTTTGGTTCCGCCCTCATCCCGGCGGACCCGAGTAGTAAGAGTCCGTCCCAAACGGTTTCCCGTTCAATGTGCCGTCCACCTGCCACTGGAAGCAGCCTGAAAAGCCGTGCTTCATTCCCATCGTCATCACAAAGACCTTTTGCCCAACGCCGTCGATCCGGTTCGGACGGCCTGAAGTGTCGAAAACCGCCTCTTTGTGTTGCGCGACGCTGACTCCGTCGACGATGTCGGTGCCGACGACACCCCCGGCCGCGTGCTCGGTGATGAAGACGCCGGTGATGCCCGTCCGGGCATCGCGAACCCGAACCATGAGCGGGCCCGACAATCCCTTCCCCAGCACGAAGCGGCCGGTCGAGTAGATGCCCCACGCGCTCTCGGAGTTGGTTTCGGGGAAGGCCGCCACCGGACCGGCGTAGTGGCTGTCGAGGCAGCTCTCACTCGCCGCGACCAGCTGGTGCTGCCATGGGCGGTTCTCCAGTTCGCTCAGCGACGGGAGATGTGGAGGGCTGACCGTATGCGGTCCGTACCAGCCCTGGATGAGCCGGCCGCCGACGATGGCGGCGGCGACGATGGCGATCAGGACGACGACCGCCACCAGAGCGATGGGTGCGCGAAGGCGCAACATGAACTTCCTTCTCCTCTCACGAACGCGAGCCTCGCGTCTGGCCGTCTCCACCACGCGCTCCTCCAGGCCGCCCGTGAGCGGCGTGATGGCTTCGAACGCAGCGTGAATGTCGGTGCGCAGGCTCACCTGATTGCCTCCTCGATTGCGACTCCGCGACGCAGCTTCGCGACGGCCCGATAGAGCCGCGCCCGGGCCGCCCCGGTCGAAGTGCCGACGACCGCCGCCACGTCTTCGAGCGGCATGTCGAGATAGAAATAGAGGGCGACGACCAGCCGGTCGTCGTGACCCAGGCGCGAGATCGCGCGCCTCAGGTCCGCGCCGCGCACGCTCATCTCCTCGCTCGAGACGACGGAGACGTGCTCCGGGACGCCGATGTGCACTTCGGCCGTCCACTTGCTGCGCCGCGCGTTGCGGCATTTGTTGGCGACGACGCCCAGGAACCACGGCCGCAGCCGGCCCCGGTCGCGCATCCGGCCGAGCTTGTGCCAGGCGACGACCGACGCCTCCTGGACCGCGTCCTCCGCCGCCTGCGCGTCGTGCAGCATGGCCAGCGCGAGCTTGAAGCCCGGCTCGACGAGCGGTTTCAGGAGATCAGCGAAGGTCTCCTCGCTCACCGGCAGTGCTCTGACCTCTGCCACCTGTTGCATCTCTCACCCATTCCTGTCGCCAGGCAGGCGCTTTGTTGCAATCGCCGGCGAACGGCGCTTTCGGACCGCGGCGAATGGTGCGTTCGCCGGCGATCGCGGGGTTAGCTGACCTCTTCCTCCTCCACCAGCCGGAGGTGGCTGCTCACGTCCAGGCCGAGATGCCGGGCGAAGAATCCCGCGACCCGCTCCACGTACAACGGCCGGTCCGCGAAGTAGGCGCCTGTATGGGGCGCGCCCTGGACGATCCAGATCTCGCGAGGCCCGCGGTACGCGTCGTAGAGCCGGCGGCTGTGGTTGACGCTGGTGATCGCGTCCGCGCCGCCGTGGATGAAAAAGAGGGGCCGCGGCTCGAGCGCGGTCAGGACGTCGAGCGGCCTGGACGCGGCCAGCGAACTCCGCGTGAGCAGCCAGAACATCACCCCGGCCATCCACACGAACGGCGTTCCGGGCAGCTTGGTCGCGGCGCGCACGTTCTCGACGAGCAACCGGCGCAGATCGCTGAACGGGCTGTCGAGGACGAGAGCCTGCACCTCGGGCTCGCCGGCGGCGCCCAGCAAAGACACCACCGCGCCCATGGAGTACCCCAGCAGCCCGATGCGCGCGTTGGGGATCCGCTTGCGGGCGAAGGCGATCACCGCCTGCAGCTCGAGCACCTCCTTGATGCCGAACGTGATCGGCGCGCGGTCGCTGCCCGGCATGCCGCGGTAGGAGTAGAGGACGACGTTGAAACCCTTGCGCCACAGAGCGACGGCAATGCCGAGGGCGCCCTGGCGCTGGCCCTTGTGGCCGCCGGAGATGATCACCGTTTGCGGCGACCCCGGCTGGCGGAAGTGCCACGCGCCGAAGTTGACCCGGTCGGCGGTCACCAGCTCGACGTCCTCGTAGTCGACCTGAAACTCGAACGGGGTGAACGTGAAGTCGTCCAGCCAGATCGGCCGCGGTGGCAGGAAGGCGCGGCGGTAGATCTGATACGAGAGCCCAAGGAAAAGGACGAAAAACCCGGCGAGGACGAGCACCACGTAACTGAGCGTGCTCACTGTGGTCGAAGCTTAATCAGAACGCCCCGGGCGCGAACTTTTCGCGGCCTCGGCCGGCCGGCCGGCCAGGCTCTCCTCGTAGCGCGCCAGGACGAAGAGGAGAAGGCTCAGGCGGTTGATCCATCGCACCAGCCACGCGTTCTGGAGGACGCCCGACCGCTGCAGGGTCACGCACCTACGCTCGGCGCGCCGGGCGATGGCGCGGGCGAGGTCGAGGGCGGCGGAGGCGGGGGTGGCGCCGGGGAGGATGAAGGCGTTCGGCATCGGGGCGGCCTCCTCGAGCTCGCGCATCAGGACTTCGAGGCGAGCCAGCTCGGCCGGGCCCATGGTCACGAAGGCCTTGCCGGTCTCCGGGTTGGTGCCGAGCTCGGCGCCCACGGCGTACAGGCCGCGCTGCAGCTCTTCGCCGATCTCGCTCACGCGAGGGTTCGCCGTCAGCGACCGCGCAAGGCCGAGTGCGCTCGACGCCTCGTCGACGGTGCCGTAGGCCTCCACGCGCGGGTCGTCCTTGGGCACCCGGCCGCCGCCCAAAAGACCGGTCGTGCCCTCGTCCCCCGTGCCGGCGAGGTCGGCCAGGCGCTTGCGCCGCGTCGCGGGCGGTCGCTTAGACGAAGACTTGCGTGAGCTCGTAGAGGTCCCTGGGCACGCGCCGCTGCTCCTTGACCACCTCGGCGAGCGGCACCACGTCCACCTCGCCATTGCGCCGGATGGGGATGACCCCGCTCTTTCCCGCCACGATCAGCTCCACCGCCGCCACGCCAAGCCGTGTCGCCCAGATGCGGTCGACCGGCGAGGGCGAGCCGCCGCGCTGCAGGTGGCCAAGGACGGTGACGCGTGTCTCGAAGCCGGTCTCCTGCTCGACCGTTCTGGCGAGGATGTCGCCGACCCCACGCTTGGCGAGCCGCACGTGGCCGAAGGCGTCCTTCTCGGCCTCACCGCCCTGCTCCCTCTCCAGCTCGGGGATGTGCGCCCCTTCGGCGACGACGATGATGCTGAAGAGCTTGCCCTCGCCGCGGCGGCGATAGAGATGGGCGACGACGTCGGCGAGGGAGACCTCGAACTCGGGGATGATGACCAGGTCGGCGCCGCCGGCGACGCCGCCCATCAACGCGACCCAACCGGTGTCGCGACCCATCACCTCGACGACCATCACGCGGTGGTGCGCCGAGGCGGTAGTGTGCAGCCGGTCGAGCGCCTCGGTGACGACGCCTACGGCGGTGTCGAAGCCGATGCAGAACTCCGTGACCGACAGGTCGTTGTCGATGGTCTTCGGCACCCCGACCGTTGGGAAGCCCGAGTCATGGAGCTTCGCTGCCACGCCGAGCGTATCGTCGCCGCCGATCGGGACGAGCGCGTCCACGCCGTGGTGTCGCAGGGTCTTGATGACGCGCGCGATGCCGTCCTTCTCCTTGCCGGGGTTGGTGCGCGACGTGCCGAGGATCGTGCCGCCCGTGGGCAGGATGCCGCGCACATCGGCCGGCGTCAGCTCGTCGATCAGCCCCTCTTCGAGGCAGCCGGCCCACCCGTTCTTGACCCCGCTCACCTGGTGCCCCAGCTGGAAGGCCCGGCGCGCCACGGCCCGGATCGCCGCGTTGAGCCCGGGCGCGTCGCCACCGCCGGTGAGGATACCGATGCGCACGGGAACAGGTTAAGCCGTCCGAGACAGGCGCTCTAGTAGCTCAGCCATAGTCACGTCGGCCAGGGAGTTGAGGACGAGGTCCGCCTCACTCAGGTCGAGCCGCTCCGTGATCGAATTGGGGATGGCGACGCAGCGCATGCCCGCCCGCCTGGCGGCCGCGACACCGTTGGGCGAGTCCTCGATCGCCACCGCCTCCTGCGGCGTGACGCCGAGGCAGTCCAGCACGGCGAGGTAGACGTCCGGCTCCGGTTTGGCCTGGGCGACGTCGTCGCGGCACCGCAGGCACTGGAACCGGTCGAGGATGCCGAGCCGCGCGAGGTGGCCCCGCACCCATTCGGCGGTCGAGTTGGAGGCGACGCCGAGCTTCAGGTCCCGCTCGCGGGCGGCGTCGAGCTTGTCGACCACGCCCGGCAGCAGGGCGTTGGCGAGGATCATCTCGGTCCGCCGGTAGGCCCTGCGGTCGAGCACCTCCTTCGGCAGCGGCCTGCCGAGGCGCTCCTCGAGGTGGTACTGGGGATGGAAGCCGGTGGTGGTGGAGCCGACGATCTGCACCCACTTCTCGAAGGGGAGCTCCTCGCCGTGCGCGGTGTAGACCTCGAGCCACGAGCGGTAGACCGGCTCCTCGGTGTCGAGGATGAGACCGTCGAAGTCGAAGACGATGGCTCTAATCAACTCCCCAAACATTAGGATCGGCGCAGCCGTGGCCGAGAAGAGTCAACGTCAGCAAGCCGCCTCTATCGGGTGGGTCGGCGCGGTCCTTTCCGGCCTGGCGCTGGTGGCGGTCGCGCTGATGCTGGTGGTGATGTTCGGCGTCCTGGACGCCCTGCATTTCGGGTCCATCGCCGACTTCTTCACCCCCGACCCGGCGGCCGCGGCCGGCACTCTCGGCCTGGTGGGCGGCGCCGAGGGCGTGACGCTGAGCATCGTCCTGCTGGGCGTCATGTTCGGCATCCAGACGTCGTCGTCGCGCTACTCGCCGCGCATCATCGGCATCTTCACCCGCAACCCGCTCAACGCCCTGGTCCTGAGCTTCGCCCTCGCCTCGATTCTCTACACGTTCCTCGTCCGCTCCGAAGTCAAGGTCAACTACGTGCCGATGGCGAGCGTCGCGGTCGCGGAAGTGCTCGCCCTCATCAACTTCGCGCTGCTGTTTCCCTACGTTCTCTACACGTTCGAGGTCATGCGCGCAGAGACTCTCGTCTCCGGCATCATGCGGCGCGCGCGGCGATCGCTCAAGCACCGCGGCAAGCTGATGACCTGCGTCGCCCAGGTGACGGACATCGGGATCGGCTCACTTCAGCTCGGCGACATGCCCGTCTGCGTGCTCAGCATCGAGGTGCTGGGCGACTTCCTCGCCCGCGATTACATCCCGGCCAAGAAGAAGATGGGTGCCGAGTGGTTCAAGGTCGGCCACGCTGAGCTGCCGGGCGCGTCGGACCAGATCATCGCCGAGGTCAACCGCGCCAAGACGTGGTTCGAGTACCTCGTCCTGTCGAGCTTCGTCGACATGGTCGGCTTGACGCCGGTGCACCGCAAGGAGGCCGTGCACGAGATCGCGGTCGTCACGCGCAAGGTCGGACTCGCGGGGATCGAAGCCGGCGACCCCGAGGTCGCCGAGCTCTGCCTGCGCTTCTTCAACACCTACCTGCGCGCGGCCATCAACCGCTCGGCGCCGACGTTCGCCTCGGGGATCATGAACGAGTACCGGCGGTTCGCCATCGGCGCGCTGGAGTGGCGCCGCGACCTGGCCGTCGAGGCCGCCGCGCACCTGCTCCGCTACGGCCGCCATTTCGACGAAGCCGGCATGCCGGCCATCTTCGGCGCCGCGGCCGAGGATGTAGCCGACCTCGCCATCGAGGCGCGCGTACGCGACCCGCAGGTCTCGTTCCGGCTCGCGCAGCTGATGGTCCGCAACCTGCTCGACCTCATCCCCAACGCGCGGCCGATCGGGCTCAACGGTCTCTTCAAGGGCGTCGCCAAGCTGACCTGCTGGGCGATGGCCTCGGACGAGAAGGACATCGCCCACGTCCTAATCGAGGGCATCGCCGCGGCGCCGCCCGACTTCGTCGACGCGGCGCTGAGCCGGATGGAAGGGGTGCAGAACGGCCTGTTCTGGGAGGTGAACGAGCGCGTCATCTCGTTCGACTGGCTCGAGCAGCCGCTGCGCGAGCAGATCCCGCGCATCCGGGCGGCGCTGCAGCGAGCCAAAGCTTCCGGCAACGGCGCCGTGACGGAGCTGGCCGACGCGCCGGTCGTGACCGCGGACCTGGTCAAGCCGACGGCCCCTAACCCGGCGCTGTCCCCCGGATAGTCCGGACTGTCCGCGCATTCCGCCGCCCAGAACCGCGGATAGTCGCGACTATCCGGGGTCAGTCGCTCAGTCAGTCGGCCGGTTGATCATCGCGGTCGACGCCGTCTCGAAGTAGTCGAGCAGCGCCTTGCGTAGCGGCGGCGCGAGGTCGAGGGACTCGACGGCCGCGGTCATGTGGCCCATCCACGCGTCACGCTCGCGCCGGCCGATGGCGAACGGCCGGTGTCGCAGACGCAACCTCGGGTGGCCGCGCTTCTCGCTGTATGTCGCCGGCCCGCCCCAGTACTGGATGAGGAAGAGCGTCAGGCGCTCGGTCGCTCCGGAAAGGTCCTCCTCGGGGTACACGGCGCGCAGGACCGGGTCTTCGGCGACGCGTGCGTAGAAGCGCCGGACAAGCGTGCGGAACGTCGCCTCGCCGCCGGCCAGCTCGTAAAGACTGTCGTGCAGCTTCATGGCATCCTAGGCCCGCCCATGAACCGCGAGCTCCGGCTCGGATACCTCGGGAGCCTGATCGCGCTGGTCGTGCAGTTCCTGCTGGGCATGGTCACCAACCTCTTCGTCGACATCCCCAAAGACCACCCCGGCGCGAACCCGCCCGAGTACTTCAGCGGCGTGTTCCAGAACGTCACCTGGGCGATCCTCCACGGTCCATCGTCGTGGCTGACCCTGCACGCCATCGTCGGGCTGCTCCTGGTCGCGTTCGGCTTTCGCCTCCTCGTCCCGGCGATTCGGTCGCGCGACCGTACGGCGATCACCACCTCGGTCATCGGCGCGCTCGGCATGCTCGGTGCCGGGTTCAACGGCGGCAGCTTCCTCAACTACCACGAGGATTTCAGTTCCATGCTTATGGCCACCTTCTTCGCGATCGCCGTCACGTCCTACGCGGTTGGGCTGTGGGCAACGCCTGGCCGAGAGCCGGTTCGCTGAGCGGGCGCGGCGCCGCGTAGCGCTC
This sequence comes from Candidatus Dormiibacterota bacterium, assembly GCA_035280365.1. Classification (GTDB taxonomy): domain Bacteria; phylum Chloroflexota; class Dormibacteria; order Dormibacterales; family Dormibacteraceae; genus 40CM-4-65-16. The sequence continues at coordinate 13,322 of DATEGB010000130.1, forward strand.
CATGGCGACTTCGCGGGGCAGGAACCAGGCGATCCCGATGGTCACGATGACGAGGATGACGTGCGTCAGCAACGACTTCTGCAGACCGACGGTGTCCGCGATGGCGCCGTTGATCGGGATTCCGATCGCGCCGGTGACGAATCCGAGTCCCATCACCAGGCCCGACGCGAGGCCGGCGCGCGACGCCATCAACTGCTGCGCCATGAGCAGCATCAACGGCGCGGTCGAGGCGGCGAGAAAGCCGATCAGGACGGCCGTCAGGAAGCCCCACGGGCCCGGAAACAGGGCGTAGAGCAGGATCGCGGGCACCGAGAGGACGAGGGTGGCGATGATCACGGTCCGCCGCCCGTACCGGTCGGCGAGCGAACCGCAGCCGACGGTGCCGACCGCGCTCGCGAGCACGAGGGTCGTCGCGAGCGGTCCGTAGAACTCCGGCCCGTAGCCGAGCTGGCGGTACCAGGTCGGAGTGAACGCCTGGAACACGTTCACCGTCCAGCTGCGCGACATCATCACGCCGATCACGGCGGCGAGCGCGAACAGTGGCACACGCTGCACGCCCACGGCGGCGGCCTGGCGCACGGCCGCCCCCACGAGTGGCGCGCGGTTGCGCATGCGCCACAGCAGGTAACCGCCGGTGACGACGCCCGGGATGACCAGGAGCCCGGTGCCGTGGATTCCGAACGCCCCGAACAGCAGGATGCCGATGAGCGGTCCCGCCGCCACGCCGACGGTCCCCGCGGTGACATACACGGACATGCCCAGGCTGCGCCGCCACGGCGGCAGCAGGCCGCGCACGTCGAGCGCGCCGAGCGGATGGAAAGCGCCCGAGCCCAGACCGGAGGCCAGGGCGAGGAGGAGCAGCAGGGGAAAGCTGGTGACGAAGCCGACGACGGCGAAGGTCATCGCGGTCCAGGCGAGCGCGAGGCCGGTGAAGCGGGTGCCGAAGCGGTCGGCCAGCAGGCCGAAGAGGGGCTGCGAGATGGCCGCCATGCCGCTGTAGGCGAGGCTGACCAGGCCGACGGTGGCCAGGCTGAGCCTGAACCTGCCGATGAGCACCGGGTAGAGGACGGGAATGACACCGACGTAGCTGTCGACTGTGAGGTGGCCGACCATCAGCGTCAGCAGCTTCCCGTTGCGAAGAAATTCGAGCATGCGCCTCTCCTTATGATCGCGGCGGTGGCGGACCTCCTGTACCTCAGTCGCACGGACGTCGAGTCGTTGCTCGACGTGGACGCGATGCTCGACGCCCTGGCCGCGGCCCTGGCCGCCTACTCGTCCGGCGCCGCCTCCGCGCCGCCGCGCACCGCTGTGCGGGTCGAGCACGGTCTGCTGGGCGTGATGCCGGGTTACATCCCTGGCGTGGCCCTGGAGAGCAAGCTCGTCTCAGTCTTCCCCGAGAACCACGCGCACGGGCTGCCGTCGCACCAGGGACTGATCGCGCTGTTCGACGAGGAGAACGGCTCGCCGCTCGCGATCATGGACGCCACCTACATCACGGCGATTCGCACAGGCGGCACGGCGGCCGTCGCCGCTCGCGTGCTGGCTCGCGAGGACGCGAATGTGCTCGCCATCCTGGGCGCCGGCGTGCAGGGATGGTCCCACCTGCAGACGTTTCCGCGTGTGCGCGACTTCCGGGAGATCCGGATCGCCTCCCGCAACCCCGAGCGCGCGAACGACCTGGCGGCGCACCATCCCCGCGCGCAACCGGTGCCATCGTTCGAGCAGGCCGTACATGGCGCGGATGTGGTGGCGTGCTGCACCGACGCGCGGGAGCCGATCCTGCGCCGGGACTGGCTCGCGGAAGGGACGCACGTCAGCGCTGTCGGCGGCACCTTTGGCCCCGAGCTCGACCCGGAGACGATCCGCGCCGCCAGCATATTCGTCGAGTGGCGCGGCGCGGTGACCAGCGCGCCGCCCGCGGGCGCGCACGAGCTGCAGGGCCTCGACCCAGCGTCCGTCACCGAGGTGGGCGAGGTCATCGCCGGGACCAAGCCTGGAAGGACGTCGCCCGGCGAGCTCACCTTGTACAAGTCGACGGGCATCGCCGTCGAGGACGCCGCGACGGCGCGGCTGGTCTACGACGCGGCGCTGCACAAGGGCGCCGGAGTGGTGCTTCCGGTCTAGACGTCGAGCACGCGGGTCGGGATGGCGTTGACGACGCGCGTCGCGCCGAGGCGCCGCTCGGGCAGGACGCGACCGAACGGGTGGACGTGTCCGTGCACGGCCAGGAGCGGGCGCAAGTTGCGGATCAGGCGCAAGAACGCGACGAAGCCGATGTGCGCCGAGTCCTGAGCCTCGGCCACGCCAAATGGTGGCGCGTGGGTGACAAGGACATCCAGCTTGCGCCCGTTCTTCACCCGGCCCAGACGCAGGCGCAGCTCGAGCTTGAGCGCCCTCCTCCCCATCTGGCCCTGCGAGTACTGGTTCGGCCCCTCCTTGTAGCGCAGGCTGCCTCCGAGGCCGGCGAAGCGCAACCCACGCACCTCGACCACGCGGCCGTCGATGTTCGTGCATCCCTCGGGACCGGGTGGCGGCAGGTCGACGACGGCGCGCATCGGCGTCCAGGTCGTGTCGGGCGGTCTCAGGCTCGGGTCGTGGTTGCCCGGCACGTAGAGGACGGGCACGTCGAGCCGGCTGACCAGGTACTCGAGGTAGTCGAACGGCAGGTCACCGCAGCCGAGGACGACGTCCGGACGGAGCGCGGGCAGCCTGTCGCCGTACAGCGATTCGTCCACCTCGTCCGCGACGGCGAGGATGCGCGTGGTGCGCTACGTCTTTTTGAAGCGGAGGGCCGTCCAGTCGTCGTCGACGGCGACGAACGCGACAGGCTTGTAGCCCTTCTCGGCCGTGAGCTCGCCGAGGACGTCGCGTTGGACCCACGAGGGCGTCGCCGGCAGGTCGGTCGCGCCCGTCGTCTGCCCGACCTTCGGGTAGGCGATCCACAGCAGACCGCCAGGGCTGGTGGCGCGGACCGCGGAAGAACCGAGACGGCGAAGCTCGTCCGCGTTTTTGACGAAGAGGACCACGACGTCGTACGCCCGGTTGGGCTCGAGCTGCGTCCGGATGCCTGCCGGTCCCGGGCTCAGCAGCGCCAGGTAACTGTCCGGCGAGTTGAGCACGGCCACGCTGTGGCCGGCAGCCATTCGGAGCTTCTTGGCCAGCGGGCTGAACCCCGTCTTGTCCGGGCCGATTACGGGCAGCGATCTCTGGGAGTCGAGGTGACCCATGTTGCAAGACACATTAAAAGGACGGAGGCGGCCACGGCGTACGCATAATCCCCGGATGAAGCGCTGGCTCCTCGCGCTGGCCGTCCTCTCGGCGTGCTCCTCGGCACCGCCGCCCGAGTTCAGCCTGACCGGCGCGCGCGTCGACGCCACGCACTGGTGCCCTGGCGGATCGGTCGATGCAAGGTACGACGTGCACGCGACCATCGAGGCCCGCAACACCACCAAGAAGGACGTGACGATCGAGTCGGCGACCGCGGAGATGGTGCTCGTTTCGGTGAGCGGCGCGTGGATCGAGAAGGTCGGCGACCGCTACGACGCGGGCGCCGTGGTGGTCAGCCCGTCCACCATCGCGGCCGGCTCGACCACGAAGCTTGACCTGACGATCCCCAGCTCGTGCACGAGCGGCCTGTACGGCTCGTCGCAGTCGAGCTCGGGCAGCTACACGGTGACGGTGCACCTCGTCACCTCCGCCGGCACGTTCACGATCGCGGCGGGCAACAGGCACCAGATCCTGGCGGCCTAGCCGAACCGAGGCGGCCTAAAGAGCCTTTTTCAGGCGCGAGCGCAGCTCGTCGCGCAGGTCTGTGCCGCGCCCCCGCACCTCATGGCCGAGCTCCAGGCCGCGTACACGCAGCCCCCCTCCGAGCTCGCGAAGCTCGTCGATCCGTGCCGGAAGCGCCGTCCGCAGCTGCTCCATGAGCGTCCGCCGGCGCCGGCTGCGGTAGATCATCCAGCCGATCAGGCCGAGGCCGACGATGGCCGCGCCCACGCCGGCGGCGATGACGGCGGGCGGCATGCGCCGCGGCTCTTCCGTCTGCTCGTCGCGGGCAATCTCGATCTCCTCACGGCCCGCCTCGATCCGGGCGTTGATGTCGTCGTTGGGCATGGTCGTCATCTCATTCTCCTCTTTCAACCATGTGGGCAACCCTCCCAATGAGGAGAACGAATTCCGGCCCGTACCGGCGATGAATCGGGCGTCTTGTAGGTGAGGCGCTCGAGCCGCAAGGTTCGCGCGCTTCAAACCTCGTGCGGGAGGCGAACCGCGATGCAATGCGAGATCTGCGGCAAGGAGGTCGCCAACTCGGAGGCCATGAAGGACCACATGGAGCGCGCGCATCCTGCCGGTGACCAGGGCGATGAAGAGCTCGAGGCGCCCGACCTGATCACCACCCCGCAGCAGGGCGTACCGGTAGTCCCCGGCAAGAAGGACTGACACTTCCGGGTCCAGAACCGGCGGCGTGAAGGCGCCGCCGGTCCTCTGTTCCGGCCTCCGGGTCCGTAGGCCGTCAGGCCAGTTTTCCGTACAGCTGCGGCTGTTGGGTCGGCGCTGACGCTCCGTCAGGCCCCGCCTCGTTGGTGACCGCCATCTGCGTGTATCCCGAAAGCGACCGGCTGACCAGCACGACCCTGGAGCCGTTGCTGTCGGGGACGAAGACGGCGGCCGGCACAGGGCTGCCGTGCGCCGGTATCAGCCAGACCTCGTAGACGCGCCCCGCTCCCGGCGCGGGCAGGCCAGTGAAGTCGACCAGGGCCACGCCGTCCGACCGGAGATCGATCACGGTCGCCCTGGCGCCGGCCATGTCCTGGTGGCCGGCCAGGGTGAACCGCGCGACCTGCTGTTCGGGCGCGGGACGGAGGGCGACCTGTCCGACGATGACACCGAGGAGCAACGAGACCACCGCGACGGCGGCCATCGCGTACACCGGCATGCGCCGGGCGAACCCGGGCTCGCGGGAGACGGGCCGCGGGACCGGCCGGTGGACCGCCCGTGGCGCGACCGTCTCGGGGCGTGTCGCCGACGCCGCCG
>DATEGB010000131.1:0-20346 GCA_035280365.1 Candidatus Dormiibacterota bacterium
GGCCCCGCCGCCTGCCATGGAGCCGATGGCACAGGTCAACCCGACTCTGCCGACCATGCCGGTGATGCCCGCGATGCAGCAGGAGCCGCCGACCGCGCAGATCCCGACGCAGTCGTTCTCGACGGGTGGCTACGCGCAGCCCACGCCGCAGCAGATGCCGGTGGCGCCGACGGCGCCGCCGCGGAGCGCGGGGCCGCAGCTCGACTGGGCCGCGGTGGTGGCCGAGCTGCAGGCCATGGCCGAGGACGCGCTCGGCAACCGGGCGCGCAAGGTGAAGGACATCCTCGGCGCGGCGGATCCGTCGCTCGCCGGCATCGAGGCGGCGATCGACCAGATCCCGAGCATCTCGTTGCTCTTCGTCGACTCCTCGCGGCTGGAACAGCTGGCGCAGGAGATGAGGGCGCGCCTCAAGTCACACCTCTAACCGCCGGCTGCGTGTAACCCTTGACAGGGTGGGTTGGCGTGTCGAGTTGCGAAGGTTAACCTTGCCTCAGGCTGGAACGGCTCGGGGGAGGGAGCCAACGGGAGAGGGAGGGCCCGCAAGAAAGTGGGCAATTTTGGCGGCCGGCGCGCTGCTCGCCGCCGTCCTCCTCACCGCCTGCGGGGGCGACCCGCCCCAGATCGTCGACTACGCCCCCCAGCGCAACACGATCGACGTCTCCACGGCCGCTCCCCTCCGCATCGCCTTCGACCACGACGTCGACCGTCCCTCCGTCGAGCTCCGCCTCCACCTCCTTCCGCCCACCACCGGCTCGGTCCGCTGGCTCAGCGGCCGCGAGCTCGTCTACGACCACGCCACCCTGCGCACCAACACCACCTACGAGGTGATCCTCGAGCCGGGCTACCGCGACCCCGCTGGCAACACCTACACGCTCCGCCACCACTGGTCGTTCGTCACCGAAGGCCCGCCCTCGCTCTCCGGCTCGAGCCCCGCGAACGGCGACGCGTCCGTCGACCCCGCCTCGTTCCTCAACCTGGACTTCACCCGGCAGATGGACCCGGCCACGCTCAAGAGCGCCATCGCCTTCAGCCCAGGCGTGCCCTTCGACGTGCGTCTGGACCCGGCGGACCCGCACCGCGCGATCATCGCCCCCTCCCAGCTCCTTACCGCCAGCACCGCCTACCAGGTCCTGGTCAACACCGCGGCCACCGACCTCGACGGCAACCAGCTCGGGCGGGACGAGGTCGTCCGCTTCACGACCGGGCCGCAGCACGAGCTGCGCCACTGGATCGCCTTCGCCACAGCGACTCGGGACGGGTCGCCCGGCGGGCTCTGGATCGTTGACGAGCGCGGCTTCCCGCGCGAGCTCTTCGACGCGAGCGCGGTCCAGTCCTTCAACTGGTCGCCGGCGGGCGATTCGCTTCTCATCCAGGGATCGGACCAGTCCTGGTGGCAGCTCGCGCCAGGAGCCACGGAGTCGATTCTTGCCTTCAAGGCGGTGTGGGCCGCCGCGCTCACGGGCGGCATGGGCTTCGTCTACCTCGACCCATCCTCTGAGCTGCACCGCCAGTCTGCGGACGGCGCCGACGAGACCATCGCCAACGACGTCGTCGAGGCGGCGGTGTCGCCGAACGGTCTGCGCGTCGCCTATGTACAGGGCACCTCGGGCAGCCGCGAGATCTGGGGCTACGACGTCGGCCTGCGGGCGACCTATCAGCTGGTGCTCGACACCGCACCGGTCAGCGACATCGCGTGGTCGCCGGCGGGCAACCGTATCGCCTACCTTCGGCACGACGTCGCCGCGACGACGTTGCGCGTGCGCAACCTCACCGGCGCAGCGGCGACGACGACGCTGACGGCGGGCGACATCGGCCGTCCCGCCTGGCTCCCGGACTCTACGCACCTCGTTTTCTCGGCCGCCGTGACGGACCAGGGCGCGGTCATGCACAAGGCGTACATCGTCAACGTCGTCTCGCCGCCGACCGCGCTGACACTTGCAGCCGGCCTGCCCTCCGACCCGGCCATCCAGGTCAGCTCGCCGGTCTCGTCGCCGGACGGGCACCAGATCGCCTTCCTGAGCGGTGACCAGGTCTGGCTGATGAACGCAGACGGCACGCGTCCGACCGCGCTGACGAAGGAGGACCCGGCCTCTTTTCCCTACTCCTGCCGCGCGCTCGCCTGGACCAGAAGTTGATCGCGTAGCTGAGCGCGGCCGGCAATGCGCTCGAAAAGCAGCTCCAGCCGGTCGGCCGTGCGCGTCCACGAAAAACGCTGAGCCAGCAGCCGTCCGCGGGCGCCCATCTGGGTCGCGAGCTCGGGGTCGTCCAGCAGGCGCCCTATGCGCTGCGCGTAGGCGGCGGCGTCCTGGTTGTCGACGAGATAGCCGCTCACGTCATCACGCACGACCGAGCGCAGGCCGCTGACGTTCGACGCCACGACCGGTCGACCGCATGCCTGCGCCTCGAGGGCGACGAGGCCGAACGACTCGCTGTACGACGGCATCACGGTGACGTCGGCCGCGGAATAGAAGTAAGGCAGCTCGTGGTGGGCGACGGAGCCGAGGAAGTCGACGCGGTCGCGCACACCGGCCGCCGCTGCGACTGCCTTGAGACGGTCTTTCTCGCTCTCGTCGCCTTCTTTGCTGTCCTCGCCGAGGATCAGCAGGCGCACGTCGTCGTGGTTGCGGTCGCGCAGCAGGGCGAGCGCGTTGATCGCGACGTCGACGCCCTTGAGTCGCTCGAGGCGGCCGACGAACAGAATGAGCCGGCCCGGTCCATAGCCGATCTTGCGCCGCGCCTCGATGCGGTCGATCGGCTGGAACATGTTGAGGTCGACACCCGGTGGCACCACGAAGACGCGGTCGGGGTCGGCGCGGTAGAGGTTGACCAGGTCGCGGCTCTCGTCCTCGGTCGACGCGATCAAGAGGTCGGCCTCCCGGGCGATCTCGCCTTCGACCCGGATGCGCGATTCAGGCTCCGCCCGCGCGCCTAGCGCCAGGCTTCGGTTCTTGACGAGTCCCAAGGTGTGCGCGACGTGCGCCCACACCGGCGCGAGTAGCGGCCTCAGCAGGCATGCGACCTCGCCCGAGAGCCAGTAGTGCGAGAAGAGGAGGTCGTAGCCGATCGCCTCACGCTCGGCAAAGCGGACGATGTGGCGGGCGAATCCCGGCACCTCGGCGTAGAGCGAGTACTTGTCGAGGCCGTTGCCGGCGGGGAGGTAGATGACGCGAGACAGGGCGGCCACGGGCTCGATCGTCGGTTCGTCAGGTGACTGCCGGCGGGTGAAGATGTCGGTCGCGATGCCGCGGTCGCTGAAGGCGGTGGCGACCTCGTGGACGTAGACGTTGAGGCCGCCGTTGGCGTTCTGGCCGAGCGAGGCCGTTGGAGAGGTGTGCATGGAGATGACCGCGATCCGCCGCGCGACGCGGTCCAGGGTCAACCGGTTCGCGTCAGCCACGGTACGCCGATCTCGCGTCAAGCCAGCGTCGAGCGACGCAGCAAAAGCCGGAACGGGAGACCGGCGAGCAAGAACTCACAACCGTTAGAAACCTACGACCTCTCCGCGTATTCCCGCCGAACTTGGCCCGCAGGCCCTGGATATGATTGCCCTGGATGCGGTTCACGAAGGGCGTCGTCCTGGTGCTGGCGATCTCGGCCTTCTTCATCCTCACCGCCATCTCGACCATGGCCGACTCGTCGCCGTCGCCCTCCGGCAGCGGAGGGGCGGCCAGCGGCGCCGGCGCCCTGCCGGGCGACCCGTCGAAGGGCGCGACAATCTATGCCCAGAACTGCGCGAGCTGCCACGGCGCCGCGCTGGAGGGCGGCGTCGGGGCCACGCTCAACCCCATCGAGAAGCTGCCCGGCGTTGCGAACCCGCTCGACCCTGCCTTCCTGATCGACATCATCGCCAACGGCCGCACGCCGCAGCCGGGCGACCCCAAGCAGACCCAGATGCCGGCCAAGGGCGGCAACACCAGGCTCACCGACCAGGACGTGCGCGACCTGGCGTCCTACATCATCCAGGAGAACCGCAGCGGCTCCCCGCCGCTGTCGCCCGGGGAGCTTGCCAAGCGCACGATCCTCTGGGTGACCATCGGCATCCTCGCCATGATCTTCATCACGTACCTGCTGTCGGCCTACAACATGCGCTGGATCGCGCGCCGCGCAGCGGCGCGACGCCGGTAACCGCAGCCACTTCTCTCTATCCGACCCCGATCGGCGGCTCGCCGCGCGTCCTCATCCTCTTCAGTGACACGGGCGGTGGCCACCGCGCCGCGGCAAGTGCCCTCACCGACGCGCTGAAGCTGCTCGACCCGACCAGCATCGTCACCGTCGCCGACCCGCTGATCGGCCAGGGCCCCATGATCGTGCGCCGCCTCGCGTCTCTCTACTCTCCTGTGATCCGGCGCTCGCGCCCCGCGTGGGGCGCCGTCTACCACGCGAGCAACACGAGGGCGACGTTCGCCGCGATCCGGGCGGTCTTCGGGCCGGCCGTGCGCAGGGTGATGGCGCAGCTCCTCCGCGAGTACGACCCCGACGTCGTCCTGTCCGTGCATCCTCTTCTCAACCACGTCGCCCACCAGGCCATCCGCAGGAGCGGCCGCCCGCGGGCGTTGATGACGGTGATCACCGACCTGGTCGACTTCCACCGCGGGTGGACGTTCAGCCAGGCCGACCTCGTCATCGCCCCGACCGAGCGTGCGCGCAAGGTCGCGCTGCGACGCCGTGTGCCGGCCGATCGCGTCAAGCTCCTCGGCCTGCCGGTCGACCTTCGCTTCCGGCCTCCGGCTCCAGGCGAGAAGGAAGCTCTCCGCCGCCGGTTCGGGCTCGAGCAACACCGCTTCACGGTCCTGGTGATGGGGGGAGCGGCCGGCGTCGGCCACCTCGCCGGGCAGGTCCGGGTGCTGACGGCCGAGCGCCAGCCGTGGCAGCTCATCGTCGTCTGCGGTCGCAACGAGAAGCTCCGCCGCCGGCTTTACGAGCTCGAATCCGCGACGCCGATGCTGGTCCTCGGCTTCGTCGACTACATGCCCGAGCTGATGCGCGCCTGTGACCTCGTGGTCACCAAGGCAGGCCCCGGCGCGATCGCGGAGGCGCTCGCCACCGGGCTGCCGCTGGTGATCACCGGCTTCCTTCCCGGGCAGGAGTCGCCCAACGTGGACTTCGTCGTCGAGTCCGGCATCGGCGCCTTCGCTCCAAAGGAGGACGACATGCGCGACGAGGTGCGCGTGCTGGCCGAAGGCGGACCGACGTGGCGGGAGATGTCGCGTCGCGCCGAAGACCTCGCACATCCCTACGCCTCGTCCGACATCGCGCGCGAGTGCTTGGTTCTGGCCTCCCGCTACAAAGCGTCGACGCAGGCGAGCCGGTAGGGGCACAGACGGCAGCGCCGGCGCTCCGGCCGGGGGTCGAACGCGCCTGCAGCGATCGCCGTCGCCACCGCCGCTCCCTCCTCGGCCGCCTCGCGCATGAGGGCGTCGACGTGGTCGATGCGAACCGTCTCACCCGACGCCAGGTACACGACTTCGAGCTCGAGCGGATCGCTCGGCAAGGCGGATGCCGCACCGAGCGCGTAGAGCGAAACCTGAAGGTCGCGCTTGCGCCGGGCGAGGAGACGTCCGCTCTTGTAGTCGATGATCCGCCAGCCCCCCTCAGTCCGGTCGACACGGTCGATCACGCCCCGCAGCTTCCAGCCGTCGACCGCGACGTCGAATGGATGCTCGAGGTACACCGGCGTGGCGTCGAAGCCGCCCCGCGCGCGGTAAGCCTCCAGCTCCGCCGCCCCGTTGCGTTTGAACGCGGCCGCACGCCTGGGGTCGGGGAACACCGTGTTATTCCAGACCGCGTCGTGGATCCTCTTGAGCCGCGCTTTCGTCACCGGGTTGCCCTGCTTGCGCAGCTCGCCGGCCTGGCGGAGCACCTCGTGGAGGATGACGCCGTGCGCGGCCTCTGCGCTTGGCGTGACGGGCAGACTCAGCACGTAGCGATACCAGTACTGGCGCGGACAGTCCCTGTACGTGGAGATCGCGCTGTAGGACAGCTGAAGCCCCGTCGCGCGGCCGTTGACATGCGACGCCGGAGCTTCGACCGCTGGTGCGGGGATGTCGCGATTGACGATCCCGTCGCCGAGCTCGGTCAGGAATCGCGACTCTCGCCACCGCCGCCCGCCTTCGTAATAGGCGGCGAGGGTCAGGTAGAGACTGTGTCGCGCGCGCGTCATCGCGACGTACAGCAGCCTTCGCTCCTCGGCGATCACGTCTTCGCGGCCGCGCACCAGCGGCTCTAGCACCGCCGCCGGCAGCTCGAAGCGTGGAGACCTGGCGGACTGCGGCAGCCGGCCCTCGACCAGCGATGGCACGAACACGACGTCGAACTCCAGGCCCTTCGATTGGTGGATGGTCATGACCTGGACCGCGTCGACGAGCTCCCCCGCCGCCGGCTCCTCGTCCTCTCCCGACAGCAGCACCAGCTCGAGGCGCCGCATGAAGGCGTCGAGCGAGTGGTCGGCCGAGCCCTCGCAGAAGTCGGCGATCTCGTCGGCGAACTTGCTCACGTTCGGTGTCGCGGGGTAGCGCGAGCGCTCCATCAGCTCGAAGAAGAGGTCGCGCAGGTCAAGGGTCTTCGCGTGTTCCGACAAGCGCTCGAGCAGAGTTTGAAAAGCCGCGGCCGCGGGCCGCGCTAGCGCCACCAGGTCCGACGGGTCGCGCAGCACGCGCAGCATGGCGATCACGTCCTTGACCTCAGGCAGTTCGTGGAAGCCGCGGCCGCCGATGACGACGTGGGGAACGCCCGCGTTCGCCAGCGCCGCGGCGATGGGCCGCGTGATCGCGTTGGTCCGGCACAGGACCGCGATCGCGGACGGTGCCGTCCCGGTGGCGATCAGCCGCGCCGCCTCCGCGGCCATCGCGGACGCCTCGGACGCCAAGTCTTCGGCGCGCCACAGCTGCACCGCCGGCCCCGTCTTGGCGGAACCGAGCTGCTTGGGCAGGCGGTCGGGGTTGTGGCCGATGAGGCCCGCCGCCGCGCCGACGATGCGGCGCGAGCTGCGCCGGTTCCTTCCCAGGGTCACCGTGCGCGCGCCGGAAAAGCTCGCAAGGAACCGCTCCAGGCTGGCGCGTGACGCGCCGCGGAAGCGGTAGATCGACTGGTCGTCGTCGCCGACCACGAATGGATCGCCACCGCCAGCCACCAGTTCGACCAGGCGCTCCTGGGCGAGGTTGAGGTCCTGGTACTCGTCAACCAGCACGTGCGGGTAGCGCGCGGCGTAGCGCCCGCGGAGGGCCGGGTTCTTCTCCAGCATTCGCACCGCGAGCAGGAGCAGGTCGTCGAAATCAAGCAGGCGCTGGTTCCGGCACTCACGCTCGTAGGTCCGGAAAAGCCGCACGCAGGCGCGCATGAGCTCCGCCTTCTCGCGCTCGTCGGTCGCGCGCGCCCACGCCTGCAGTCGCTCGAGCGGCACCAGCTCCTGCTTCAGCCGCTCCAGCATCTGCAGCACCGGCGCCACCAGGTCGTCTGGCCGCTCGTCGCCGACGAGCGCCGCGTCACCGAGGCTCCACATCAGCTCACGGGCCAGGATCCACCGGTCGGCCCCGGTGACGATCCGGAATCCCGGTGGCACCCCGACCGACCGGCCGTCCTCGCGCAGCCAGCCGAGGGCTGTGGAGTGGAAGGTGCCCACCGAAGGCGCCGGCGCGTCGAGCAGGTGCTCAATCCGCTGCCGCATCTCGCCTGCGGCCCGCTCGGTGAAGGTCATGACCAGGATCGACGCGGGAGCGACGCCGCGCGCGACCAGGCGGTGGAAGCGCTCGGCGATGACCGCCGTCTTGCCCGTCCCCGCGCCGGCGACCACGCGCACCGGTCCCCCGGTCAGCGCCGCAGCCTTCAGCTGCTCGCGCCCGAGACTCATACGGGACTCGACCGCCCGACGCGGACACGGAGCAAGCGGACGCGCCGCCCGAGCTCGGGGCGGTTGAGCCGGGCGACGATCGTCTCCGCGTCCAGGCGCAGCTGGTGGGCCAGGGCGGGGTTGCCGGTCGTCACGACGAGCGTCCAGCCGCGGAGCTCGACCTCCTCGCACATCACGGCCACGTCAGGGCCAACCAGGGCGCGAAACGCGAGCGCCACCTGGGTGCCCATGAGCCGCGCGCCGCCGGGCTGGCGGCGCAGGATCCTCGGCAGAATATTGCCCAGTTTATCCACAGGCTTCGAGCCTCCCCCCGCTGACGGTCCAGACCATCGCCCCGGCGATCAGCTCGGGCGGAAAAGGCCCGGCCTCCACCGACGTCACGATCACCTGGCCGCCCGCCGAAACCTCCTGGAGAAGGGAGGCCCGCCGCTCCCCGTCGAGCTCGGACAGGACGTCGTCCAGCAAGAGCACCGGCCGCTCGCCGGTGCGCCTTTCGATCATCGCCGCTTCGGCGAGCTTCAGGCTCACGACCGCCGTGCGCTGCTGGCCCTGGGAGCCGTAGGCGCGGGCGTCCTGGCCGTCGAGAACGATGCGCAGGTCGTCCCGGTGCGGGCCGACGCTGGTCGAGCCACGGCGCAGGTCTTCGGCCACAGAGTTATGCACAGCTTCGGCAAAGTTTTCCGGAGGCCCTTCATACGCGACTTCCAGGCGCTCGCCGGCGGCGATTTGCGCATGGCAGCGCGCGGCTTCAGGTTCGAGCTCGCGCACCACTTTGGCGCGCGCGCCAGCGATCTCGCTGCCGACGCGGACGAGCTCCTCGTTCCATGCCTCGAGCATGTCCTCGCCACCTTCGCCGCCGGCGATCCGCTTCAGGAGGCTGTTCCGCTGCTCGAGCACCCGGCGCAGGCCGGCCAGGGCGCGCGCGTAGCCCGGCTCGACCTGGACGAGCATCTGGTTCAGAAACCGCCGCCGCATCTCCGGGCCCGCCTTGACCAGGCCGAGGTCGTCGGGCCAGAAGAGGGTGACGCGGAAGTTGCCCGGCAGGTCGAAGGCCCGGCGCCTCTGCCCGTCGACCTCGATCGTCCTGTGGGTGCGCTCGGCTTCGACGTCCAGGCTGATCGACAGCTCACGCGTCGACGTCCCGCTGGAGACCTGGGCCTCGATGCGCGATCCCGGGCCGACGGGACCCACGAGCTCGTGCTCACGGCGGGCGCGGGGTGATGCAGAGAGCGCGAGCATGGCCACGGCCTCGAGCAGGTTGGTCTTGCCCTGGCCGTTCGCCCCGATGAACACGTTGACGCCATCGCCGGGCCTCAGCTCCAGCTGCGCGTAGTTCCGGTGGTTGCGAAGACGTAGGCGACGAAGGCGCACCCTCTGTCGGCGCGCTCTACGACATGGCCACCCGCACGGGCATGATCACGTAGAGGTAGTGCTCCTTGCCCGGCGGTCGCATGAGTCCTGGGCTGAGAGGACCGTCGAACAGTAGCTCGACCTCGTCCTCTCCGATCACTCCCAGGGCGTCCAGGACGTAGCGGGCGTTGAACGCGATCTGGATGTCCGAGCCGTCGACGTTGGCGTTCATGTCGGCCTTGCTGTCCCCCACCTCGTTGGTGGTGGCGCTCAGGGTGAGCACGCGCGCCGCGGCCTTGAGCCGGATGACGTTGGCGCTGTCGCGGGCGAAGAGCGAAACCGCCCGCACCGTCTGGGTCAATTCCGCGGTCGAGACCCGCACAGTGGTCGAGCTCTTGCTGGGGATAACCTGTGCGTAGTTGGGATACTTCCCGTCGATCAGCCTAGAGGTGAGCTCGGAGCTGCCGGCGCGGAAGAAGACCTGGTTGCGGGCCTTGGAGATGATCACCTCGACCTTGCCTGGCTCGCCCTTGAGCACCCGTGACAACTCCGCCAGGGCGCGGGCCGGGACGATGAGGCTCGCCTCGAGGTCGCTGGGACCAGCCGCTGCGAGCTTGCGCACCGCCAGGCGGTGGCCGTCGGTGGCGGCCAGGGTCAGGCTGCCGCCTTGGACCTGGACCAGCACGCCGGTGAGCACCGGCCGCGCCTCGTCCGTCGAGGCCGCCATCTGCGTCTGGTCGACCGCGCGCACCAGGTCCTCAAGCGCCACCTCTAGCCGGTCGCCCTCGTCCGGCTTCGGGCCGGGCGGAAACTCCTCTGCTTCGATGCACTTGATGTGCGTGTCAAAGCGCGCACAACGCAGGTTTAAAGACTGGGTCGCCGGGTCAAGCGTCATCTCAAGGTCGTCGTCCGGCAGCGTGCCCACGAAGTCCGTGAGCAGGCGCGCCGGCGCCGTCGTCGAACCCTCGGCACCAACCTCCGCGGGGACAACCTTACGGATGCCGATTTCGAGGTTCGTCGCGGTCAGCGCCAGTCCTTCCGGCGTCGTCTCGATGAGGATGTTGTTGAGGATCGGCAGGGTCGTGCGGCTGGAGATGGCGCGCGAGACGACCTGAAGCGCCTGGCCCAGCACGGCGGGTCGACAGGTGACCTTCATCTGAGCTGCGAGAACTTTGGCATTCAAGACACTTGTCCCCCGTAAAAAGAGATTCGCTTGATTGAAGTCATTCGTAACCGATAACAGTAAGCGCTGTGCGGACTGTGGATGTCGAGATCGTTTACAGGTCGAAATCCACCGGGGACAAGCTCTGGGAAATCCAGCCATGACCCCGACGGGGCTGTCGATTTCATGGGGAGGAAATGTCCGCCTATCGTCCATCCAAGGCGCGTCCCAAGCCGGTTTTGAAAAGCTGTGGAGAGCAGCCTGGTCACTGGACGTACAGCTTCTCGCGGATGGACTGGACTTCGTAGCGAAGCCGCTCGTCCTCTTTCAGTTCGTTGGCGATCTTCTCAATTGAATGTAAGGCCGTGGTGTGGTCGCGCCCGCCGAACGCCTTGCCGATGGCAGGCAGCGATGAGGGCGTCTCCTCGCGCACGAGGTACATCGCGACCTGGCGGGGAAAGACGATGTGCTTGTCGCGGCGCTTTCCTTTCATGTCTTCGAGGGTGACGTTGTAGTAGTCCGCGACAAGGGTCTGGATGCGCTCCACGTTGATCGGCTTGCGCGTGCCGGCCGGGATGATGTCCGACAGCAGGCGCGCCGCTTCCTCCTCGTCGACCTGGCGCTGGTGCACCGCCGCGAAAGCCTGGACGCGGGTCAGCGCGCCCTCGAGCTCGCGGATGTTGCGCTGCACTTTATGGGCGATGAAGTTCAAGACCTCTTCGGGGATGAGGCTCCCGCCGTCGCCGAGCTTGGAGTGCAGGATGGCGAGACGGGTCTCGAAGTCCGGCGGTTGGATGTCGGCGATCAGCCCCCACTCGAACCGGGAGCGGAGCCGATCCTCCAGCGTCGGGATCTCCTTCGGTGGACGGTCGGACGAGATGACGATCTGCTTGTTGATCTCGTGCAACGCGTTGAAGGTGTGGAAGAACTCCTCCTTTGTCCGGTCCTTGCCCGCAAGGAACTGCACGTCGTCGATGAGGAGCACGTCGACGGTCCGGTACTTGTGGCGAAACTCACCCATGCGCGCCGTGGCGATGGAGCTGATCACCTCGTTGGTGAACTGCTCCGACGTCAGGTAGACGACGCGCTTGCGCGGGAAGCGGACGTGGACCTCGTGACCGACGGCGTGCATGAGGTGCGTCTTGCCAAGGCCCACGCCTCCATAGATGAAGAGCGGGTTATAGCTGTCCCCCGGAGCTTCGGCCACCGCCTTCGCCGCCGCGTGCGCGAACTGCGAGTTGTGGCCGACGACGAATGATGAGAACCGGAAGCGCGCGTTCAGCTCAGAGGGTGGAACCGTGGCCTCGACCGCGGCTTCGGCGCCGTTCTCGTGACCGTTGTCCGGGTGGTCGTCGTCTCCGTCGAACATCAGGTGCGCGGGCCGGTGACCCGACGGCGCGATGACGAAGTCGATGTCCACCTCGGACCCGGTCACCGCCTGGAGCGTCTCCTGGATCAGGCCGGAGAACCGGTCCTCGAGCCAGTCCTTGGCAAGCTTGCTCGGCACGCCGATCCGAAACGTGCCGCCGTCCGCCGACACGACCGACGTGTTCTTGAGCCACATGTCGTAGGTCCGCTTGGCGAGCTGGAACCGCAGCTCTTCCTGCACCTGCGACCAGATCTGGTCCTGGTTCAACCCACCCCCTCCTTTCTCACCCCAGACCAACCGCTGTGGATTGGCCTCCCCGGCGCCTCTGCAAATCCTGTGGACAAAGCGGGTGCGGTCCGGGCGCCCGGACACTCGCCGGCGTCGCCCGCGCGGCGACCCTGTGATCGCTCTGCCGGCGACCGCGGATTCAACCGAAGCTCTCCGAGCATGAGCTCCGCCTCCTTGGTGCCCTGTGGAAAAGAGCGGACCGGATTTCCACAGGCTGGCGGCGCCTACCTGTCCGAAATCCCCTATCCGGTCAATCCCGAAATATGGAAGCGGTGCTGTATGACAAAGTGTTGCTTACTTATAAGGATTCGTTAACCTTGTTGCCGGGATTCGTACTGCGCGGTTGCTTCGATGCGGTGCTGTGTCGCTTCCGGCGGGGGACTATAACACCCCCCTGTGGATACCGCAAGGCACTCAGCGCGCACGATGAAGTGACACTCTCGGTATCACGTGACGGGATTCCGGCCTCCGGTACACTGGCGCGATCAAAAGAACCTACCAGCCCAAGAAGCGCTATCGCCGGCGCGTGCACGGCTTCCTGAAGCGGATGAGCACGCGCGGAGGCGCGCGCGTGCTTCGCAACCGCCGCCGCAAGGGCCGCGAGCGGCTGGCCTAGGACGCGCGCGCAGGGCGCAATTCAAGCCACGAAGCGACGGGACCGGCTGCGCAGCCGGACGGCATTTCAGTCGGCGATCACAGGCAAACGCTTCCACAGCGGGCGCGCCCTGGTCGGCTTCGCCGTTCCGTCTGAAGCTGCCGAGAGCCGTGTCGGGGTCACGGTGAGCAAGGCGATCAAGACGTCGGTGGACCGCAACCGCGCACGACGCCGGCTGCGCGAGGTGGCCCGGCTGGAGTTGCTCCGGCCTGATTCGCCGCCCGCCCGCGGGGGAATACGATATGAGGTGGTCCTGATCGCCCGCCCAGCGGCGCTCGAAGTTTCGTTCGCCGACCTCAGGGCGGAGGCTTCGCTGGCTGCGCTCAGGCTCGCCAAGTTCACGCCATGACGAAGCTTTTTCTTCTCTTGATCCGCGGTTATCAGTTGACGCTTGCCCGCGCCCTCCCTCCCGCCTGCCGCTACTACCCGTCGTGCTCGCATTACACGTATGAGGCGATCGAGCGCTACGGCTGGCTCAGGGGCGGATGGATGGGCGCCGCGCGCATCGCCCGCTGCCACCCCTTCGCCGCCGGCGGCTACGACCCGGTGCCCTGATGCTGCTGGCGGGCTCGCCGTTCGACATCTTCATGCCGATCAACCAGCTGTGGAAGGCGGTGTTCCTCGACAGCCTGACCTGGTTGCTCAACTTCATCTACGTGCACATCGCGGGCGTGCCGGCCATCGCCTGGGTCGGCGCCTACGGAGTCGCGATCATCGTCATCACGCTGATGATCCGGGCCCTTCTCGCTCCGCTTCTGCAGTTCCAGCTCGTGACTTCACGCCGCGCGATGGTCGAGCAGCGCAAGCTCGCGCCACAGGTCGCCGAGCTGCGCAAGAAGTACAGGAAGGATGCGCAGCGGCTCCAGCAAGAGCAGATGAAGCTCTACCAGGAGCACGGCATCAACCCGCTCGGCCAGTTCGTCGGCTGCCTGCCCATGGTGCTGCAGATGCCGGTTCTGATCGCGCTGTACTACGTCTTCACCAACTTCTCGAAGAGCGCGCACGTGGCGCTGCACTTTCTTTTCATCCCCAACCTGAACGTGAACCCGCTGCAGGTGCCGATGTTCACGCTCTTCGGCTTCAACATCCCGGCGGTGGCTTACCTGGTCTTCCCGCTGCTGGCGGCGCTGACCACCTATGTGCAGTCGAAGATGATGCAGATGCCTCCGCCGCCGAACCCGACGGAGCAGGAGCTGCAGACCATGCAGATGCAGCGGACCATGGTCCTCATGTCGCCGCTGATGATCGGCTTCTTCGCCCTCAACGTCCCGGCCGGTCTCGGGCTCTACTGGTTTGTCGGAAACCTCGTCAGTATCATTCAGCAGAGTTTCGTCGTCGGGTGGGGGAGCCTGTTCGGAAAAGGCAAGCTGCCGGCGGCCGCCACGATCTCGCCACCCTCGGGCAAGCTGTCGGCCAACGGTCAGAGAGGCGGCGCGAACGCGCTGCCGCCGAGCACGAAAAAGCAGAAGGGAAAGGCCGAGACCCGGCGCAAGGAGAGTGAAGGCACGTGAAGTCGTCAATTGGCCGCGGTCGCACCCTCGATGAGGCCGTGGACGCGGCGCTGATCGAGCTCCAGGAGAGCCGCCGCAACGTCGACGTCAAGATCGTCAGCGAAACCCAGGAGGAGACCGTGGTCGAGGTCACGGTGATCGACCAGAGCGTCCCCGCGGCGAGCGCCGTCGCGGCGCCGGCGGACGGCAAGGCCGAGGTGGCGCGTGGACTGGTCGAAGGCCTGCTGAAGCACATGGGGGTGCGGGCGCAGGTCACCGTGCGGCAGGGGAGTGAGCCCATCACGCTCGACATCAGCGGCCGCGACCTCGGCGCGCTGATCGGTTGGCGCGGCGAGACCCTGCGCGCCCTGCAGGCGGTGACCAACGTCATGGTCGGCCGGCACCTGGCCGAGGGCGAGCGGGTGATCGTCGACGTCGAGCGCTACCGGCAGCGGCGCGAGCACACGGTGCGCGAGATCGCCATGCGCGCGGCACGGCAGGTGAAGATGACCGGCGACGCGATCACGCTCGACGCGATGCAGCCGTTCGAGCGGCGCGCCATCCACCTCGCGCTCGAGGGTGACCCGGACGTGACGAGCTCCAGCATCGGCGAGGAGCCGGATCGCCGCGTCGTGGTCGGACCGCGCAAGGCCGACGAGCAGTAACGGCGCGGGCGGCTCCGCCGCCGAGCGCATCCGCCGGGCGATCGCGCTGGTCAACTCCGTCGCCGACGAAGCGGGGGACGAGGAGATCACGCCCTCCGAGATCGCCGAGGCGATCCGCGACTGCCTCGAGCTGACGGAGGTCGACGAGGTGCCGAACGTGAGGCGCTACCTCGGCGAGGCGCTCGACGCCGTCTCCGACGGCATGCCCGCCGACTTCGTGGCCATGACCCTGTACGCGGCATTGGGAGCTTTGCGCGAAGGGGCTCGGTAGACTTTCCGATCCCATGCCTTCGCCCGACCTCGTGCACTCCCTGCCGGGCGGGGCTCGCCTGGTGGTCCAGCCGATGCCGGAGCGCCACTCGACCTGCGTGGTCCTGATGTTCGCCGGCGGCTCGCGCCGCGAGGACGACCGGCTCGGCGGCGTGTCGCACTTCATCGAGCACCTCTGCTTCAAGGGCACCCACCGCCGGCCGACGCCGAAGGAGATCGCGGACGCGGTCGAGGGCGTCGGCGGCTTCATCAACGCCTCGACCGACAAAGAGTTGACCGCCTACTGGGCGAGGGTGCCGGCCGAGCACATGCAGCTCGGGCTCGACGTGCTCTTCGACATCGTTGGCAACTCCAGGCTCGACCCCGTTGACGTGGAGAAGGAGCGCCTGGTGATCCTCGACGAGCTGCGCATGTACCAGGATCAGCCGCAGGACCTGGTCCAGAACCTGTTCGAAGAGCTCATCTGGCCCGGCCATCCGCTCGGCCGCGACATCGCCGGCACCGAGGCATCGGTGTCCCGGTTGTCGCGCGAGGACATCCTCGAGTATGCGGACGCGCACTACAGGCTGCCGAACCTCGTCGTCGGCGCCGCGGGGGCGCTCGACGTCCGGGAAACGCGAGACCTGGTCGCCGGCGGCCTGTCGCTGCGCGCCGAACCGGACGGGCAGGTCGAGGAGGCGGCTCCGGGTCCGCTCGAAGGTCCGCGCGTCCTCATCCGCCGGCGCGATACCGAGCAGGCGCACATCTGCGTCGGGGCGCGCGCCTTCAGCTACCTCGACCCCGACCGATACGGCCTCGACCTGCTCAACACGGTGCTCGGTGAGGGCATGAGCTCGCGCTTGTTCCTTCACATCAGGGAGAGGCTCGGCCTCGCTTACGACGTGCACAGCTTCACGCAGAAGCACCGCGACACCGGCTACCTCGGCGTTTACATCGGCGTCGAGCCCAAGAAGGCCGTCGACGCGGTCAACGCCGTGATGGACGAGCTCCGTCGCCTCGGCGAGACCGAGGTCGCCGAGGACGAGCTGGCGCGGGCGAAGGAGTTCACCAAGGGCCGGCTGCGCCTCGAGCTGGAGACGACCAACGGCGTCGCGTTCTGGCTCACGTACCAGGAGCTGCTGCTCGGCGGAATCAAGACGCTCGAGGAGGAGCTCGCCCTGGTCGACGCCGTGAGCGCGGCCGACGTCAAGCGCGCGGCCGACCGTGTTCTGGGCGGGCCGATGCAGATGTCGGTGATCGGGCCGTTCGCGCGGGACAGCGCGTTCCGGCTGGCGATCGGGGCCTAGTCTAGGCGGCTCCAGCGACCGGTCGGTAACCGGCGAAGACCGTCCCGCCCTCGAGGGTCGGCACCTTCTTGTAGATGTTCCAGTCGCCCAGAGGCCAGAGCCGGAACCAGGCCTTACCGTCGATCCGGTCGCGACTGATCGGCCCGAAAAAGCGCGAGTCCTGAGAGCGATTGCGGTTGTCGCCCATGACGAAGTACTCGTTCGTCCGCATGACCTGGCCCGACGAGCTGTTGTCCGGCCAGTTCGCGTCGTTGACCCACTCTTCCGGGAGGTAAGGCTCGTGGAGCCTGTGCCCGTCGATGTAGACATAGCCGGAGCGGATCAGGACGCGCTCGCCCGGCAGGCCGATGATGCGCTTGATGAAGTCCGTCGAGTTGTTGGTCGGTGGGCGCAGGATGACGATGTCCCCGCGCTGGGGCGGATGCAGGCGGTAGTCGATCTTGTTCGCGATCAGGTAGTCGTTGTCGTCCAGCGTCGCGTACATCGACAGGCCTTCGACGTGGACCGCCTGGACGGCGAAGCTGATCCCGAAGTAGAGGATGATCGCCAGGACGATGACCTCCGCCACCTCACGGAGGAGCGACGAGGCCGCGGAGGCTTCCTGGGTGGCGGCGCCAGCCGCTTGCTCGTGTTGGGCCGCCATGCGTGTTACGAAACGAGCTTAGCGCAGACCCGTTCGAGCTCTTCCCGCGCGGAGTAGCGAATCTCGATCTTGCCGCGGTTGAGGCTGCCGGTGACAATGACCGGCACGCCGAGGCTCGACTCGATGTCGGCGGCGATGGCGCGCAGGTCGGCTGTCGACTCGTTTCTCCGCCGGCGCTGCGGTCGGTAGGTCCGGACCCAGTTCTCGGTCTGGCGCACGGACAGGTGCCTGGCGATGACGACCTTCAAGCCGTGCTCCTGCGCCGGCTGCCCGTCGAGCGCGATCAGCGCGCGCGCGTGGCCGGCGGTGATGACTCCCGAGGCGACCGCGGACTGCACCGCGGGGCATCCACCCAGCAGGCGCAGTGACTGCGTCACCGAGACACGGTGCTTGCCGAGGCGCTGCGCGACGCCCTCGTGCGTGAGGCCGAACTCCTCGATGAGGCGACTCAGGCCGCGCGCCTCCTCGATGGGATCGAGGTCGGTGCGCTGCAGGTTCTCGATGAGGCCGAGCACCAGTTGCTGGTCGCTGCCCGCGTCGTCCCGAACCACGGCCGGTACCGTCTGCAGCCCGGCGAGGCGAGCGGCACGCCAGCGGCGCTCGCCGGCGATGAGCTCGTAACCGTCCGCCAGCCTGCGGACGAGCAAGGGCTGCAGTACACCGTGGAGGCGGATCGAATCCGCGAGCTCGCCGAGCGGCTCGGCATCGAAGCGTGAGCGCACCTGCTGGCTCGACGGACGGATCTGGTCGACGGCGATCATCTGCGGGACCTGAGCCTCGCCCTCCGCCGACATCGGGATCAGCGCATCGAGTCCGCGTCCAAGTCCGCGTGGTCGGGGTTGGCTCATCGTTCCAGCAACTCCTTCGCGAGCGCGCGGTACGCCGCCGCGCCTCGACATGTGGGATCGAATTCGAGGACCGATTTACCGTGGCTCGGCGCCTCGCTGAGGCGAACGTTGCGTGGGATCAACGTGTCGAGGAGGTGATGTGGGTGCGACCGCCTCACCGCTTCGAGCACGTCCCATGCCAGCGTCGTGCGCGCGTCGAACTGCGTGATCAGGATGCCGGCGATCGCAAGCCTGGGATTGAGCCGCGAGCGCACGAGCTGGTGCGTGTACATCAGGTGACGGAGGCCTTCGAGCGCGAAATACTCCGACTGCGTGGGGATGAGCATGCTCGTCGCCGCCACGAGCGCGTTCAGGGTCAGCAGGCCGAGCGACGGCGGACAGTCGATGAGCACGATGTCGCCGGGGGGTGGGTGAGAGGCCAGGGCCTTGCGCAGCAGCCCCTCCCTTTCGTGGAACGACGCGAGCTCGATCTCGGCGCCGGCGAGGTCGATGCGCGACGGCGCCAGCGAGAGGCCGGGGATGCCGGTCGCGTGCGTCACCTCTTCGATCGTCGCCTCCCCGCTGAGCAGGTGGTAGACGTTCAGACGCGCGCGGGACACGTCGAGGCCAAGGCCGGAAGTCGAGTTGGCCTGCGGGTCCAGGTCGATGAGCAGAGTCGGGTGACCGACCTCGGCCATCGCCGCCGCGAGGTTGATGGCGGTCGTCGTCTTGCCGACGCCGCCCTTCTGGTTCACCACGGCGATGACCGGCGGCTCAGTGTTGGCCAACATGTTGGGCCTGGCCGCGCTTGCGGCTCCTACATCTGGGGTCATCGGGCCGAATTCTAGCCCTGGGCCGGCCGCCTGGCCACCCTGCCTGCTAAGACGGCGTACGCCGTCACAACGACCAGGATGACTTCGAGCGCGACCGCCACGTAGAGCAGCGTGCCCGCGAGGCTGATGCTCGCCAACAGGTTGTAGGCGACGTGGGCGGTCATCGACGTGGTGGTGTTGGTGTACTTGCGGATGAGCCCGAGGCCCAGGGCCAGGACAAACACGCCTGCCAGTACGAGGGAGAAGCCGTACTGGGGGTGGGTGGACGTGAACAGCAGCGCGGTCGGCACGAGGCCAAGGCGGGGCTGGAGGGCTCCGCGGAACAGCGCGTCCTCGCAGATGCCCGGCACCACCGCGATGGCCACGATGCCGACCCAGCTCGTGTTGACGAGCTGGCTGAAGATGTGCGCGTCGACCGCGTCGACCCGCTTTGCCAGTTGCGGGAACATGAGGTGGTGGATTGAGTCGAAGCCCGTGATGATGGCGAGGAAGGCCCCCGCCGCGGCCAGGGCAAGTACCACGTGCCACCACGCGGGCCGGACGAAAGCGAGACGCTCGACGCTTGCGGTCGCGCCGCGCCGGACGAAGAGGCCGACTCCGGCCACGGCGATGACGAGAGAAGGGACCTCGTCAAGGAACACGTCGACGATCGTCTCGGGCGGCTGCGAGGCCAGGTATCCGAGGACGTCGGTGAAGGCAAGGCTGGCCGTCTGTGTGGCGAAGAGGAGGACGGCCAGCACCAAGGCGACGGTGTGCACCGGGTTGTCGATGTCGATCGGAAGCAAGGCCGCGACATCGCGACGGATCGGCCTGATCAGGAAGCCGCCGGCCGCGACGCCACCGACGATGGTGCTGGCGTAGAAGACAAACGTCGTCTGGTCGATCTTCGTGGTCAGGAGCGCGGCGGCCAGGTTTATCGCGCTCGACGCGGCGAGTCCCCATGAGGCGAGACCGCCGACTAGCCACGTCGCGACGTTGGCCCACGATTTCCCAACCGCGACGTTGGCGACCACGATGAGCGGAACGACGGCGAGGGTGAGGAGCGCGCCGGTCGCTGAATCGAGCGGGAGGTGGACGCTCAGCCGGTCTTGGAGGCTTTGTCGGGCAGCGAGGGGGCGGGGGGCGAACCGTCGGCGCGCCGGACCACGTCGATCAGCGGGCGGATGAGCTCGATGGGCAGGGGCATGATGACCGTGGTGTTCTTTTCCGAGCCGATCTCCACCATCGTCTGGAGGAAGCGCAGCTGCAGAGCGCCGGGCTCGGACGAGATGACGCGCGCCGCGTTGGCCAGCGTCTGGGACGCCTGAAACTCGCCGTCGGCGTTGATGATCTTGGCCCGTTTCTCGCGCTCGGCCTCGGCCTGCTTGGCCATCGCACGCTGCATCGTGCTCGGCAGCTCTACGTCCTTGATCTCGACCACGGCGACCTTGATGCCCCAGGGCTCGGTCTGCTCGTCGATGATCTTCTGCAGGTTCTGATTGATCTTGTCGCGCTCGGCCAGCAGCTCGTCCAGCGTCGACTGCCCGAGGACAGCCCGCAGCGTGGTTTGCGAGATCTGCGACGTGGCGTTGATGTAGTTGAGGACCTGGGTCACGGCCCGCCTCGCGTCGATGACCTGGAAGTAGATAACGGCGTTGACCTTCGCCGTCACGTTGTCGTTGG
>DATEGB010000132.1:0-2620 GCA_035280365.1 Candidatus Dormiibacterota bacterium
CTGGTCGCTTGCGAGCGCCGCCCAGGAGGCGGTGCGCGTGAATCTCGACCTTCAGGCGGCTGGACGTGCCGTCGCGTCTGGGGTGGAAGACGTGCATCAAGCCCGGGCCGCGCTGCTGCCGCAGGTGCAGGCCACGACGACCGGGACGATGATCCGGTACGAGACGGCCAATGCGAGCCTCGGACAGCAGCCGGAACGACTCGCCCAAGGCGGCGTGTCGTTCTCGCAAACACTGGTGGACGACCAGACATGGGCGAGTTACAGCATCGCCGGGCACCAGCAGGACTCACGCGAAGCCGACCGCCGCCGCACCGAGCTGGACGTCGTGCTGCAAGCGACGACGGCCTATTTGAACGTGCTGAGCACCAAGGCGATCGCCCGCATCGAGCGCGAGAACCTGCGCGTGACGCGCTCCAACCTCGAGGTGGCCCAGCTCCGGGAACGCAGCGGCGCCTCGAGCCTCGCCGATGTGTATCGCTGGCAAAGCGAGCTCGCCACCAGCCGCAAGAGCGTGATCGACGCCGACGCGCGCGTGCAGGTCGCCGCCCTCGAGCTGAATCGCGTGCTCAACCGACCGCTGGAAGAACCGTTTCAGCTCGAGGATACCAAGATCGATGACCCGACCCTGTTCACGAGCGAGCCACACCTGATTGACTACTTCGGCAACCGTGAGACCTTCGCGGTCTTCCGGGACTTCATGGCAGCCGAGGGGCGCATGGCTTCGCCCGAGCTGCGGTCGTTGGATGCCGCCATCGCCGCGCAGCGCCGAGTCGGGACGGCGGCGTGGCGCTCCTTCTGGCTCCCGACGCTGTCATTGCAGGGCAGCCTGACGTCTGTCTTCTCGCGCGGTGGGGCAGGGGCCGAGATCCCGACCGGTGTCCCCCTGCAACGCGGCCCGGACAACACCTGGAACCTGCGGCTCCAGGCGGCCCTACCGCTCTTCACCGGGTTTGCGCGCGGCGCCGCGCGCTCCCAGGCCAACATCGACCTCGATCGCCTGACAATCGAGCGGGAAGCGACCGACCGGACGGTGGCGCGGCAGGTTCGCGCTGCCCTGCAGCTCGCCGGCGCGTCATGGGCGGGCATCGGGCAGGCGCGCATCGCGGCGGAAGCGGCGCGCAAGAACTTGGAGCTCGTGTCGGACGCGTACGCTCGCGGCGCCGTGTCCATCATCACGCTGCTCGACGCGCAGGAGGCGGCGCTTCAGGCCGACGAAACGGCCGCCCGTGCCGTCTACGCGTTTCTGAGTGACCTCATGACGGTCGAGCGGGCGATCGGCCAGTTCTACTTCCTCCGGACGCCCGAAGAGCGGCAGGCGTTGCTCAAGCGCCTCGACGACTTCTATCGGGCTGCCGGCGTAGCCCCGAAGCGGCAGTAGGAGGACCCCATGCGCGCATACCTCGCTTCTCTCGCCTTGTTTGAACTGACTGCGTGTGGCAGCAAGCCCGTGGACCCCCCGCCGCTGCCGGTGACGGTGCAGGTCGTGTCCGGCGGCGCGGGCGGCGGCGGCGTGCACTACTCGGCTAGCATCCGGCCGGACGTGCAGGTCGATGTCGCGTTCAAGGTTTCGGGCTACGTCGAACAAATCACACAGGTGCGCGGCGCCGACGGGCGGATGCGTAACCTGCAGGATGGAGACTACGTGCACCGCGGGAGCGTGCTCGCCCGCATCCGGGATCGCGAGTACCGGGACGCCGTTGCCCAGGCAGAGGCGGCGCTGACCCAGGCGAAGGCAGATTTCGATCGGGTCTCACAGCTGTTCGAGAACCGGTCGGCCTCGAAAGCCGACTACGACGCCGCGTACGCGAAGTATCAGGCCAGCACGGCGCAGCACGACCAGGCCACCCAATCTCTCAACGACTGCTCGGTGCGGGCGCCGCTCGACGGATACGTGCTGCGCCGAGCCGTCGAGGTGGGCACACTGGTCGCCCCCGGCACAGCCGGGTTCTCGGTGGGCGATCTGCGGGCGGTCAAGGTCGTGTTCGGAGTCCCCGACGTGCTGATCGGGACCATGAAGCTCGGCGCGCCACAGAACGTCGCGGTCGAAGCGGTCCCCGGGGCGCCACTGCACGGCCGTATCACGCGCGTCGCTCCGTCCGCCGACCCGACCAGCCGGGTGTTCGAGGTGGAGGTTACGATCCCGAACGCGGACGGCCGGCTCAAGCCGGGGATGATCGCCGCCCTCGAGGTCGCGGGCACAGCGACGCCAACGAGCGCCGCGACCCTGGTCCCCCTCAACGCGGTCGTGCGCCCACCGGGAGAGGCGACGGGGTACGCCGTCTTCGTGGTCGACGATGTGCAGGGCCGGCCCACCGCGCGGCTACGCCGAGTCGAGCTCGGCGATGTGAGCGGCAACCTGATTCGCGTCACGGCCGGGCTCACGGGTGGCGAGCGCGTGATTGTGCGCGGCGCGACTCTGACCGTGGACTCGCAACACGTCCGCGTGATTCCCTGACTCTAACGGACCCTGCCCATGGCCCACCGGACCGACGACTGGCTGATCGCGAACGAGCGCAATACGGCGCGGTTCTTCACCGAGAACAGGCACATCGCCTGGATGGTGCTCGTCGCGACGGTGATCTGGGGCACGTTCGGGTACCTGCGCATGCCGCAGCGCAAA
>DATEGB010000133.1:0-19251 GCA_035280365.1 Candidatus Dormiibacterota bacterium
GCGGCCGCGCACCACCGCCGACACCAGCCGCGGCACGATCCAGTCCTCGCCCTCGCCGAAAACGCGCGCAGGGCGGATGATCACGACCTCCACCTCGTCCGCGGCGGCGGCCAGCAGCCACTCCTCCTCGTAGAGCTTGATGCGCTCGTACGCGTGCGCCGGCTTGAGCGGCGAGCGTTCGGTGACGCGAGCGAAGTGGTCCGGGCCGTAGACGTCGGCCGTGGAGACGTGGATCAGGCGGCGTATCCGCGCGTTGCGGGCCGCCTCGAGCACGCGCTGCAGCACCGCGGGCGGCCGTTTGCGATAGCGGAGCTTGCGCGCGGGCGAGACGGTCTGGGCGCAGAAGACGACGACCTCCACGCCGCTCACAGCGTCGGCGAGCGTCTCCGGGTCGGCGTCGGCTTGGAGCTCTATGACGGGAACCTCTTCGGCGGCGAGGGCGCGCGTCACGTGTCCGGCCAGGAATTCGCCCGCACCGATGACCAGGTGCAAAACCGAGCGATTCTATCCCCGCCGACCTGACAGGGCTGTGGCGATGGCGCCTCGCACCCGGTCCACCATGCCCGTCACGCGCCGGCTCAGCTCCCACCATGTCGGCAGGTCGGGCATGATCGGCGGCGCGATCGACACCTCGATGCGGCGGAAAGGCCGCAGCAAGTCAGTCCCGCTGACAGCGACCGGGCAGACGGGCACGCCCGCCTGCAGCGCGAAGTAGCCGATGCCGTTTCTCAGCGGCCGGAGCGCGCGGCCGCGCGAGTAGCGACCCTCGGGGAACATCAACACCACACCGCCGCGCTCGAGCAGCTGGTAGACGGTCCGCAAGCCCTGCTCGTCCAGCTCACCGCGGTTGGGCGAGATCGGGAAGACGCCGATCAGCGGCAGCAGGCTACGTTTCCACGCGCGGTTGAACACCGTCTCGCGTTTCGCCATCGTGTAGATGAGCGGTCGCTCCGGGAAGAACGGGATGATGAACGCCGGGTCGAACCAGGCCTGGTGATTGGCCGCGATGATGTACGGCGGCCGGGGTATGTTCTCCAGGCCCGTGACGGTCACGCGGAAGACGAGCGTGACGAGCCGGCGCACGAGCCGGCGCACGAAGAGGTAGAGCCGCGGCGAATCCATCGGCTCCGGGTGGACGAGCGGGTCGAACGGCCCCTCGACGATGGCCCTGTATTCGGGGCTGCGGTACCTGTTACTGTCCGGCTGCTCCAGGGGTCCTCGCGAATTCACGGCAAAGCCGCCGAATTCGCGGGGTTATCTGTCGAGGAATCGGTCGAGGACGCGGTTGAACTCCTCCGGCTTTTCGGCCTGCGGCGTGTGCCCCGCGCCCTGGATCACCGTGAGCCGGCTGCGCTCGATAAGCGATTGCGCGCGCTCGGCGTGCGCAACTGGGAACAGCGGGTCGTCGGCGCCCCAGATCAGCTGCACCGGGATCTTCAGCTCGTTCAAGCGACGCGTCACGTCGTGCTGGCCGCCGAGGAGCGCCCGCGGGTTGATCAGCGAGCGAATGGTCGAGAGGTAAGCGCTGCGAAATTCGTCCGCCGCGTACATCTCGCGCAGGTCGGCGAGATATTCGTCGTCCAACGCCTTCTCGAGGTCGACGGTCGTGCCGGCATAACGCGCGGCGACGCGGCGGATGACCCTGGGCGGCGCCCACTCGAGCGCGTCGCGCGTGAAGTTCATGACTGCCTCCCCGACGCGGGGCAGGCTGATAAGGCCGTAAGCCATCTGGGTCGCCTTCACCTGCGGCCGGCCGAGGCCGAGGGTGTTCACCAGCACGAGCTTGCGCACCAGTCGCGGCTCCTCGAGCGCGACCTCGAGCGCCACCCGGCCGCCGAGCGACGCGCCCACAAGCGCCGCCGAGCGCAGCCCGCGGTCGTCCATGTAGCGCCGGATGAAGCGGGCGAAGTACGGCACCGTGTAGCGCGCCCGCGGCTTGTCCGTGCGGCCGTAGCCCGGCATGTCTGGGGCAAAGACCCTGTGCCGGACCGCCGCCGGCTCGAGGTTGTGCCGCCACTCCATGTAGCCCGACGAGCCGAGGCCGTGGATGAAAAGGATGGGCGCGCCCCGCCCGCCAAACATGTGGTGGACGCGCAGCGACCCGAGGTCGATGAAACCGGATTCCACGAGTTTCGGTGGCTTTTTCGGGCTGATCACGTCAGTTGCTCGGAAGCATACGGGCGGGGCTCGGCAGGCCGGTCACTTCCATGCCACTCGTGAAACGGTCTGACCTACCGCGTTGGATCACCGTCACGGCGCCGGGACCCGCTGCCGTCCACTCGTCGTCCTGCCAGACGGCGGCGGTGCGCTCGTCGAGACCAAGCAACAGCGCGCCCGGCAGGGCGCCTCGCGCCGAATCGACCCAGCGATGACCGAAGGTGTCGTAGTGCGGCAGGACCGCGGTCCCTGGCACCAGGCCCAGCGCGCCCGCCGGCCGCCGCTGCGTGCGGTCGGGCCAGCCCGCGCGGATCAGCGTGTGGCTGCAGAGCGCCATCGCACCAGCGGACGACCCGGCGAGGGCGGCGCCGCGCTGCCACGCCTGAAACATGGACGTCCACACGCGCGTGCCCTCGAGGACCTGGACGACCAGGCCGGGATCGCCGCCGACCAGGTAGAAGAGCCCGCCCTCGCCCGCCGCCTCGGCGAGCTCGCGCGAGTTGGCGTCGGTGCGTTTCAGCACCGGCAGCGCTTGCAGCTCGAGGTCGAACCGCTCGAACCACGCCATCGCGTGCGCGACCGCCTGCTCGGGGCCCTGCCTAGCGGCCGCGGTCGGGACGACAAAGGCCGGGCCGCGCCCCACCCCGCGCGCCAGGATCCGGTCCTGCTCCTCGTTGCCCGGCTTGAACTCGTCGCCGCCGTTCAAGACGAGCACTCCCGGCACGTTCGTAGTATGTGGCGGTGCCGGAACCGGTTCGCGTCAGGATCGCGCCCAGCCCGACGGGCTTCGCCCACCTCGGCACCGCCAGCACCGCCCTGTACAACCTGCTGTTCGCCCGCCAGAACGCCGGCAGCTTCGTGCTGCGCATCGACGACACGGACATGGAGCGCAACCGGCCCGAGTTCGAGGCGCTGATCTACGAGAGCCTGCGCTGGCTCAACCTGGAATGGGACGAAGGACCTGACAAGGGTGGTCCGGACGCGCCGTACCGGCAGTCCGAGCGCGTGGACATATACAAGGAAGAAGCAGCCGGGCTTATCAAGGACGGTCACGCCTACCGCTGCTACTGCACGCCGGAGGAGCTCGAAGCGGAGCGCCGGCAGGCCCAGGCAGAGAAGCGGGCCTACAAATACTCGCGCCGCTGCCTGACCAATCCGCCTGAGGGCCGCTCGGTGTTTGCCGTGCGTTTCAAGGTGCCAGGCGGCGAGATCGTCTTCACCGACATGGTGCGCGGCGAGATGCGCTTCGACGGCGACCTGATCGGCGATTTCATCATCATCAAGTCGGACGGCTACCCGACCTACCAGTTCGCGAGCCCCGTCGACGACGCGCGGATGCGGATCACGCATGTCATCCGCGGCGAGGAGCATCTCTCCAACACGCCCTACCAGTTGATGCTCGTCGACGCGCTCGGCTACGAGCGCCCGCGCGCCTACGCGCACATGCCCCTCATCCTTGCCGCCGACGGCTCCAAGCTCTCGAAGCGCAAGCACCCCGAGGCGAACCTGATCCTCTTCCGCGAGCAGGGATACCTGCCGGAGGCGCTCATCAACTACCTCGCGCTGCTGGGCTGGAACCCGGGGACCGAGCAGGAGATCTTCTCCTTCGACGAGCTGCTACGCGCTTTCTCGTTTGAGCGCGTGCAGCACGGCGGCGCCCGCTTCGACTGGACGAAGCTCAACTGGATCAACGGCGAGTACATCCGGGCATTGCCCGACGACGACCTGGCGGCGCAAATCGCACCGTTCGTGCCCCAGGTCGACCTGGAGACGGTCAAGCGCGCCCTTCCCGCTCTGAAGTCGAGGATGCACAAGCTGTCGGAGGCGGTCGGCTACCTCGATTACCTCTGGACCGACCCGGCGCCGCCGCAGCTCGACCCTGAGACCGCCGGGCGGGTCCGCGCCGCCGTCGACGCGCTCAAGCCGGCGGAGTGGGCGCCGGAGCCGATCGAGGCCGCGCTGGAGAAGGCCGTCGAGCGCTCCGGGGTGAGCAAGGGCAAGTTCTACAACCCGCTCCGCGATGCCCTCACGGGTAAGAAGGTCGCGCTGCCCATCCACTACGCCTTCGCGCTGCTGCCGAAGGAGAAGGCGCTGGAGCGCCTGGAGCGCGCGGCGTGATGTTCCTCACGATCGTCATCGACCTCAATCCGAACATCATCCGGATCGGGCCGCTGCTGATCACCTGGCACGGGGTCTTCTCGGTCCTCGGCATCATCGCCGCCGCGCGCATCGGGTTCTGGCTCCTGGAGAAGGACGCGGGCGACCTGAAGGGCCGCTCCGGCGACGGCCTGGCGTGGATGGTGATCGCCGGCCTGGCCGGTGCGCGTCTTCTCTATGTGTGGGAGAACTTCCGCCTCTTCGCCAACGGCCAGCTGCTGCGCATGTTCGCGCTCACCGAGGGCGGCATCAGCCAGTGGGGCGGCCTGTTCGGCGCCATGGTGGGCGCGTACATCTGGTCGCGGCGTTCCAGGTTCTCGTACTTGAAGATATGGGACGCCGGCGGTCCGGCCGCCATGCTCGGGCTGGCCATCGGCCGCATCGGCGACGTCATCAACGGCGAGCATCACGGCTCGCCGACCAACCTGCCGTGGGGCGTCGAGTACGTGAACCCGAACACCCTCGGCGAGCCGGGCAAGGTGGTCCATCCCGAGGTCGCGTACGAGATGGTGCTGTGCCTGGCCATCCTCGGTGCGCTCATGCCCTTTCATCAGCGCCTGAAGAAGAGGCTGCCCGACGGCGTGCTGGGCCTGATCTACTTCGCGGTCTACGCCGCGGGGCGCTTTCTGCTCAGCTATTTCCGCACCGACCCGGGGATATTCCTAGGCCTTCGCCAGGCTCAGCTCGCATCCGCGCTCATGGTCCTGGTCGCCCTCATCGCCGTACCGGTCCTCCTGCGGCGAGCTTCAAGAGCCGCCGCGCCAGCGCCGGCGACGCCGAGTCGTGCTTGAAGTACACGTGCACCTCTTCGTGCCTGGCCACGGCGGTCCGCACCTCCGCGACCCAGGGCTCCAGCGACCGCGTCGTGTAGCCGCGGCGTAGCCGGAAATACGCGACCGGGCCGACCACGACCACCGGCGCGCGCGGCCACTTCGCCTCGTCGGTGACGACGAGCGCGCCACCGTGATCGCGCAAAGCGCGATACACGTCCTCGTCGAACCACGACTCGTGGCGGAACTCGACGGCCGCCGGGCGCGCGAGCGCCGTCAACAGGTCGTCGAGCAACCTGACGTTCTTCCGCCGCATCGGCGGAAACTGCAGCAACACCGGTCCGAGGCGCTCGCCAAGTGTCGCGATGCGCTGCGTGAAGATGCGCGCGAGGCCGACCTTGTCGAACGCCTCGGCCGAGTAGGTCAGTCCGCGGTTAGCCTTCATGCAGAACCGAAAGCCCGGTGGAGTCTCGCCCGCCCATTTCTCGAGCGTCGTCTCCGGCGGCGTGCGGTAGAAGCTCCCGTTGAGCTCGACGCCGGTCAACCTCTCGGCGTAGTGACGCAGCATCTTCGAGCCCGGGAGCGCGGCCGGGTAGAACCTGCCTTTCCAGGCCGCGTAGCTGAAGCCGGAGGTCCCGGCGTACAGCACTGCCTACGAAGCGGCGACGCGTGAGCGCATCACGCGCTCGTGCAGCTGGCCGCACGCCGCGTCCGCCTCGCGGCCCCGCGTGTCGCGTACGGTCACGTTGAGGCCCGACTTCTCGACCATCTCCTTGAACGCGCGGATCGAGGTACGGTCCGGCGCGTGGTACGGCGTGTCCTCCACCGGGTTGAAGGGGATCAGGTTCACGTGCGCGAGCTTGTGCTTGAGAAGCACCCCGAGCTCTTGCGCGTCACGTGGAGTGTCGTTCACGCCCGCGAGCATGACCCATTCGTAGCTCACGCGCCGGCCGGTCTTCTCGCCGTATGCCTGCGCCGCGTCGACGAGGTCATGCACCGGGTACTTGCGGTTGATCGGGACCAGCACGTCGCGCAGCTCGTCGCGCGCGGCGTGCAGCGAGATGGCGAGGGTGACGGGGATCTTCTCCTCCGCGAGCTGGGCGATGCGCGGGATCAAGCCGCTGGTCGAGACCACGATGCGACGCGGGCTGATGCCGAGCAGCTCGGGGTCGGCCAGCCGGCGCACCGACTCCACCACGGCGCCGTAGTTGGCCATCGGCTCGCCCATGCCCATGAAGACGACGTGCGAAAGCCGCCGCCCCTCGGCCGCGAGCAGGCGCTCGGCGGCCAGGGCCTGCTCGACGATCTCGTGCGCTTTGAGGTTGCGCCCGAAGGGGAACTTGCCCGTGGCGCAGAACGGGCAGCCCACCGGGCAGCCGGCCTGCGACGAGATGCAGAGCGTGGAGCGGTCGGCGTAGCGCATCACGACCGCCTCCACCGAATGCCCGCCGTCGAGCTCGAACAGAGTCTTCGTCGTCAGTCCGCGGTCGGCCACCGAAGTCGCGAGTGGACGCAGCGATGTGGCGCCGAACTCCTCGCCCAACGCGGCGCGCAGCGACGCCGGCAGATCCTTCATGGCGGCGAAGTCGGTCACGCCGCGCGCCAGCCAGGCCCAGACCTGCTTGCGCCGGTAGGCGGGCTGTCCGCGCTCGACGAGCCAGGCCTCGAGCTCGGGCGCGGAGAGAGAAAGGATCGGGATCACGTGACTAGATTACGAATCGACCTCCTCTTTCGTGGACCAGGCCGTCGTCGACGAGCTTCCGGAGGTGGGCGCGGAGAGTCATCTCCGCCCCGATCATCAACTTTTCGTCAAGGTCGCCGTACACGCGGCGCGTCAGCTCGGCCACGGTGCCGGGGCCGCGGCGGACCTCGGCCAGCACCTGCGCCTCGCGCTCCAGGCGGTGCTTGCGGTACTCGTCGATCTTCGCCATCGCGTCCATCACCGGGTCCCAGTGCCCGGGAAACAGGATCCGAGGTCCAAGCCCGGCCAGCCTGTCGAGCGAATCGAGGTAGGCCGCGACGTCGCCCTCCGGGTACGTGACCATAGAGCTGCCCTGGCCGAGGATGAGGTCGCCCGTGAACACCGCTCGGTCCTCCGGCAGGTGAAAGCACAGGTGATCGGCGCTGTGGCCGGGCGTATGCAGCGCGGTCATGTTCAGGTTGCCGGTGCGGATGATGTCTCCGTCGCCCAGCTCGGGGAAGCGCAGCACGGCCGCGTGGTGCCGCACCGCGAAGCGCGCGGCCAGGGGCAGGTGGTCGGGGTGGGAATGCGTGACGAGGACGGCGCCGACAGTCCGGCCGGCCAGGCGTTTGTCGAGCGCCGCGAGGTGCGCCGCATCGTCGGGCCCTGGATCGATGACGGCCACGACCGGGCCCGCGTCGACGATCCAGGTGTTCGTCCCCGGCCCGGTGTACGGGCCCGGGTTGCGCGCGACGACGCGCGTTACCGCCGGCAATCGATCAGCGTGCGCGCAAGGCGGGCAGGTACAGGTCGGCGCCGTCGGGCCGGTTGGCGTCGAGCCACCCGTTCAGCTGCGTGTCGACGATCAGCCGGACCAGCGGTTCGCCCAGCTCGGGCACCGCCAGCGGCCTCCGCTCCCCATTGGCGGTGACACGGACCTTCCACCAGCCGCCCATCCGCTCCGCTTCGACGCTCAGCCCGTCGGCCGTCAGCCACTCGCGCACGCGCGTGAAGGCCTCGACGATCGCGGGCTCGGAGCCCAGGACGACGGCGTCGGCGGGCACCGTGCTCGACGCGGCCGGCATGGCCAGGTTCAGCACCGCGCCCAGGACGACGCCGCGGGCGCTGTCCTTGGACTCCACGGCCGCGGCCTCGAGTCCCGCCGCCCTCCGCCCCACCTCCTGCGCCTGCTCGAAAAGCCCCTCCAGGAGCTCGGGCCGGCCGAACGCCGCCTGGCGGGCGGACTCCTGCAGCGCGAGCACGGACGAGCGGAGCTTGTGCCCGAGCCTACCGAGAAGGTAAGTGCGCTGCTCGTCGATGAGGCGCTGGCCCATCTCGGCGCTCTGCCTTGCGACGCGGAGGCCGCCGTGCTCGGCCCAGCCGACCAGGCGGCCGTTCAGGAGCAGGGGCTCCCACGGTCCTCCCGGAGGTGGGAATTCGGCGTCGGCGGGACCATGGCGCCTGTGATCCGGGACCGACTCGAGACCGCCGCCGACGCGCACCCACATCGGGTCAACGGCGCTCATTCAGCGTGTAACGCGATTCAGGTGCGAATCCGTGCCGGAACCGTAAACCTGAACGTGGTGCCACGCCTGTCGCTGGCCGCGACCCAGATCCGGCCGCCAAACGAGCGCTCGACAACGAGACGGCACAGGTACAGGCCCAGGCCAAGACCGCCCTGGGAGCGGCTGCGGCCGGCGGGACCGGTCTTCTCGAACACGGTGTCGAGCGTGGCTGCCGGCAGCCCCTGGCCGTTGTCCGCCACGGTCACCTCGAGCCAGCCCCGCTGCACCTGCCGCGCCTCGACCTGCACCGAGCCCGTCGTGTATTCGAGCGCGTTGCCGATCAGGTTCGTCAGGACCTGGGCCAGGTGGGCCGGCTCGCAGAAAGCAGGTGGGAGGTTGTCTGGAAGGTTGACCTGCACCGCGGTCGTGCGTTCCGCGTAGCGGTGGTGGAGCACCGCGACGACGCCGGTGAGGGCGGAGCTGAGGTCGACCGGCTCCGGCGTCGGCTCGAAGTGCCGGGTCTCCAGCTTGGCGATGATCAGCTGGCTCTCGACCAGGCTGAGCAGCCGGTCCGACGACTCGTAAGCCTCCTGCAGCAGCGTGCGTCGGCCGGTCGAGTCGATCGTCTCGTCCCACTGCATGATCCCGGCCAGCGTGTTCTTCATCGCCGCCGCTGGGCTCCGCACCTCGTGCCCGATGGCGCGGAGCATCAGGTCTTTGGCCTCCAGCGCCTGGCGCTGCGCCGTCACGTCCTCGTGCAGCGTAAGCACGCCGGCCGGCTCACCCTCGAGACCGGGGATCACGACACGCCGCACGTGCACCGTGCGGTCCGGGTCTTTCATGCGCAGCTCGAGCGTGCCGTCGGAGTCTGCGTCCTCGGCGGGCACCGCTCCGGCGGCGGCGTAGATCTCGTCGGGCTTGCGGCCCGGCATCTCGGACGCCTGGAGGCTGTAGATCGACTCGATCTCCGGGTTCGCGTACACGATGCGGCCGTCGGCGCCCTCGAGCATCACGCCGACCGGCGAGTGGCGAAGGATCGCGTTCATCATCCGGCGCTCGCGGTCGAGCGCGTCGACCAGCTCCAGCTGTCCGAGCAGGACCGCGGCCTGGCCTGCGAGCACGGCGGCGAGCCTCCGCGTCTCGGCGCCGCCGGCGGTCATGCGCGCCACGAGCAACCCGGCCAGCCTACCTTCGACCTGGATCGGGATCGCGAACGCGTCCGGCGGGGCGCCAAGCAGGTCGAGGAGCGCGCGCAGACGGCGGCCGCCTGCCGTCGACGTTAGCGCTCGGAGCAGCTGCGCGCTGTCCGACACCGGCACGCGCGGCGACGCCTCGCCGCTGTCCGAGCGGCGCACCAGCTCCCCGTCTTCGAGCAGCCACAGTTCGCCCTGCGAGCCCGCGAGGGCGCGGCTTACCAGGCGCGCCATCTCGGAGCGCGCGCGGTCGGGCTCGGTGGGCGTCAGCTCGGTGAAGGCGGCGACGGCCTCGAGGGTGCGGATGCGCCCGCGGGTCTCGGCCACAAGGCGGGCGTTCTCGATCGCCACCGCGGCGTGGCGCGCGAAGTCGAGGGCCGCGGCGCTGGGCTCGGCGACGAGCGTCGACGCGTGCACCGCGCCGATGGCGCCGACCAGGCGGTCGCCGTACCACAGGGGCACGAGGTTCCACGCGTAGTCGTGCGCGGTGCCACTGACGATGCCGGCCGGCGCGACCCGATCGTCGGAGTTGAGACCGGCCCACGCGAGGACCTCCTCCGCCGCCGCGTCGCCGCTGCCTCGGGTCGCGGTCACGCGACCTTCGGTGTCGAACGCCCAGCACACCGCGCCGGCGCACTCGAGCATCGTCCGAGCCTGGTCGGCGATGTTCGCCACCACGCTCATCAGCTCGTGCCCCGCAAGCGCGGCGAGCTCCTGGATGCGCACCGACTGCGCCAGCGCCAGCTCGTTGGCGTGGTGGAGTCGCATGGTGCGCAGCGCGATGCCCACGACCGGCATCGCTGCTTCGAGCAGCTTGAGGTGCGTGGCCTGGAAACGGCCGCCGTCGTTGCGCATCGCGACCACTCCCGCGACCACGCGCTCGTCCTGGGTGATCGGCGCCCACACGACGTGACTCGGCTCGCGGTCGAAGATGTAGCTCCCGACCGGTCCGCCGAGGTCCTCCGGCTCCGGCCCAGGGATATCCTGCACCGAGTCGTTCGACTCGATCATGCGGCGGAAGAACGGCGCGTTGTCGATCTGCACGGGGCCGATCGCGGTCGCCGGCTGGCCGTGCTCGGCGGCGAAACCGGACACCAGGCCGGCCACGTCAACGTAGGCGAGCACCATGTGTGTCGAGCCGAGATAGGCGCCGGCGACCGAGAAGACCGCGTCCGCGAGTTGGCGCTCGTCGGAAGCGCCGGCGATGCTCATCTCCAGGTTGTGCAGCGCCTCCAGGCGAGCCCGCTCGGTCTGCGCCTGGGCGAAGTGGTCGGCGTTGGCGAGGGCGAGGCTGACGTGCGCGGCCACGTCCTGGAGCAGAGCCACGTGCAAGTCGTCGAACGCGCCCTCCGTATACGACTGGAGGGAGAGCATGGCGGTGATCCTCTCGCCGCTCAGCACCGGGACCCAGACGAAGGAGCGCGACACCTTGCGCTCGTCGCCGGGCGGGCCGGAGACGAACACCGCGGCGCCCGGGCCTACAGTCCACACCTCCGGCTCGAGGCCTTTCTCCTCGAAGGAGCGACGCCACGGGTTGTTGCGCACCAGCACGGGCCGGCCGGTCTCGTAGGCCTCACGCGAGGGCCCGGTCACTGCCAGGGCGACCGGCGGCACGACCTCTTCGACCCCGGCGACGTACTGGTAGCCCTCGGCCACCGGGCCTTCGGCGCTCTGCGTGATGGTGGCGAGGATGAAGCCGTCGAACTTGAGGTTGGCCGACAGCTCTTCGCGCAGCGTGCGCATGATCGACCACTTGTCCAGGCTGGAGGCGAGGCGGCGCCCGATCGCGTTCACGGCCTCGAGTCGGCGCCTCTGGTCCTCGATCGCTTCGTAGCTGCGGGCGTTGCGCAGGGCCAGCGTGACCTCGTCCGAGACGAGCTCGAGGAACGCGGCCGTCGAGTCTTCGTACACATACGGGCGCGCGGTCTTGATGCCGAGCGCGCCGCGCGCCCGGCCTGCTTCCTTCAACGGCACCCACAGCGATGACTGCGGCTCGTGCACGATGACCGGCTTGCCGTCGGCGACCACCTCGCGCGCGGTCAGTGCCATGGGCGAACGCGCCGGGAGCCAGCGCGCGGTCGGCGCCGACCGGCCCTCGATCTTGAGGTAGCGCGAGCGGTCGGTGCCGTCCGGGATGGTGACCATCTCGAGCATGTCGACCGGCAGCAGCTCACGCAGCGTGTCGTAGAGACCGGTCAGCACGCTCGTCTCGTCGAGCGTCGAGGTCATGGCGCGGGCGATGCTGTTCAGCGCCTGGAGCCGCCGCGCCTGGTTGCGGGTCAGTTCGTTGAGGGAGGCGTTGGCGAGCAGCACGCCCAGGCGGCGGTGGACGTCCTCGAGAAACGCCAGCTCACCGGGGGGTACGCGCCGCTTGCGCTGCGAGGAGTAGATGACGCTTCCGATCAGCTCGCCCTGGTGCATCACCGGGACCCAGATGGCGAGGCGGTTCCAGACACGCAGGCCTGGGCCCTTGCCGAACCGCAGGCGCTGCGACTCGATCGGCATCACGGTCGTCTTGGGGTTGGAGAACTGCTTGGCGAACGCCGACTCACCGACCGGGCGTCGGCCGACGTCCTGGAGCACGCCCTCGTCCATGGGCAGCGAGTGGTACCAGCCCTCCCGCTCGAGGACCTGTAGGTTGATCGAGTTGTAGCCAAAGCGCGAGTGGAGGCCGCGGTAGAGGACCTGCACGAGGTCGGCCTCGGTGACGCACGTGCCGAGCTCGTGGACCAGCGCGGACGCCGACGGCCCCGATCCGTTCCCCTCCACCGTGCGCACCGGCCTCGCGGCCTTGCCGCGGACGGCGGCTTTCACCACGGTCGACGCCGCGTGAGACCTGCCGTTACGGCGCGCTGGAGTGGCCATTGCCACGGATATACTGCGCCAGATTCAGGTGCCGTTCACCCCGCCGAAGCCAATCGCGCCCACACCGGAGGAACTGCGGGGCTCCACGGTGCTCGTGGTGGACGATGAGCGCGCCTGGCGCGTGATCCTGGAGACCGACCTGAAGATGCTTGGCTACAGAGTGTCGATCGCGGAGGACGCCGACCAGGCCCTGCTCCGTGCCCAGGCCGACAGGCCCGAGGTCGCGATCATCGACCTGATGCTGCCGGAGCCGATGGACGGTTGGGGCTTGCTCAACGAGCTGCGGGCACGCGGACAGAAGGTGCCGGTGATCTTCTACACCGCCTACCCCGTCTTTCCGTCCGGAACAGACGACCCCGACGTTGTCGGGTACATGAGCAAAGCCGTCGACCGGGCAGACCTCTACGCCCTGCTCCCGGTCGCCATCCGACGCTCACGAGAGCGTCGGGCGAACTCCTCTTAGGTGCTTACTAAATCCAGGAGAAGAAGTCGCTGGTGTTGCCTTCGATCCACGACGCGCCGGCCGCGAGCGCGATCAGACCGAGCAACATGACCACGAGGAGCACAC
Source organism: Candidatus Dormiibacterota bacterium (assembly GCA_035280365.1). Taxonomy (GTDB): domain Bacteria; phylum Chloroflexota; class Dormibacteria; order Dormibacterales; family Dormibacteraceae; genus 40CM-4-65-16. Next base: position 12,897 of record DATEGB010000133.1, read on the forward strand.
CCTGGACCTTGAATCGCCACGTCATCCCCAATATACCCCTTTGTTTTTCCAATTACGCCAGGTCCGGCACAAAGTATGCGGCCCGCCCGGCGTATTTCGGCATTCTAGCGGAGTGAATAATCATTAAGACTCGTGTAGAGGTGGCCTTGGAAAATCGGAGCTCTGCCGGACGATCGATCGCCGCAGCCCGGCACCGCGAGGTTCGGCTGCCGCCGCTTCCGCCCGGCCTGGAGGTCTACCGGCCGGCGGACGTCCTCGGCTCGTCCGTGCTGGTGGTGGAGGACGAGGCCGCGATGCTGCAGCAGCTGCGGCTCGACCTCCATGATCTCGGTTACCGACCTTCCGTAGCCGCCACCCCCGCCGAGGCGCGCGACCTCCTCGAGCACGAGCGCGTGGCGGCGGTGCTCCTCGACCTGGTGCTCGACGAGCGCGAGGACGCCGGCTTCGAGCTGCTCACCTGGATCCGTCAGCACCACCCCGGGCTGCCGGTGATCGTGCTGTCGGCCGCGCAGGTGAACTCGGCCTCGATCCGCCGCGCCTACGAGCTGGGGGCCAGCTCTTACTTCGTCAAGGGCAACGTGCCCATGGCCCACATCTACTCCGACCTCGCCGCCCGTCTCGTGGAGCGCGGCACCGGCCGGCCGGGCACGTACCGATTCGGCCGCCTCGAGTTCGACCCGACCCGGCGGACGGTCAAGCTCGGCGAACGCGAGGGCCGCTTAACTCAGCAGCAGGCGGCCCTCGTCCTCTTTCTTGCCCAGGGCTCCAAGCCGGCCACGGCCAGGGATTTGATCCAGGCGGGGCTCTTCCGCAACAACGCCGCGCACTCGACGGTCCACTCGGCCCTGCTCACGCTGCGCCGGCGCCTCGACGAGCTCGAGCCAGGCCTCGGCGGCACGTTCGTGCACGCCTCGTCGCGCGGATACAGCCTCGTCGCCGTGCATGGCTGATCACCCCCGGGATGAACAGACGACGCCTCTCCCCAGCAGGTCCGTGCTCGACGACGTCGTCGACCTCCGGCGCTACTTCCACAAGTACCCGGAGGTCAGCTTCAGCGAGCAGGAGACCTCGCGCTACCTGAAGGACCGGCTGCACGAGATGGGGCTGGACCTGAAGACTTGCCCGACCGAAACGGGCGCCGTCGCGTTCCTCGACACAGGCCACGCGGGCAAGACGGTGATGCTGCGCGCGGACATCGACGCGCTGCCGATCCACGAGGAGTCCGGCGTCGACTTCCGCTCCTCGATTGACGGCCGCATGCACGCGTGCGGCCACGACGCGCACATGGCGATCATGATCGGCGTCGCGCGCACGCTCATCGAGCGCATCGCGGACCTGAACGGCAAGTTCCTCTTCGTCTTCCAGCCCGCCGAGGAGATCGTCGAAGGCGCCAAGGCGATGATCGCGCGCGGGCTGCTCGAGGAGCAGCGGCCCGACGTCGTCATCGGCCTCCACGTGGTGAGCTTCATGCAGTCGGGCACGGTGATCACCCGGCCCGGCCTTCTGTGGGCCGGGTCGGACGCCTTCGACATCAGGTTCTCCGGGCCGGGCGGGCACGGCGGCATGATGGGACGCCGGGGCAACGTGCTCGCCGCGCAGGCATTCTTCGTGGAGCGGCTGCACACGGTGGTCGAAGGCCTGGAGCACGAAGGCGTGCAGTGCCATACGACCATCGGCAACATCGCGAGCGACGGCGCGTGGAACATCGTGCCGCGCGGCGTGCTGGTGCAGGGGAGCCTTCGCACCTTCAACGATTCGCTGCGCGAGCAGGCGCTCGACCGCTTGAAGGACCTCCTGCGCGAGACCGAGAGCGAGTTCGAGGTGCGCTCCAACGTCGACCTGGTGCATGGCACCGTGCCGTTGATGAACGAGCCCAACGTGACCCGCACCGTGCTCGAAGTCGGAGAGCAGCTGATCGGCGAGCAGGCGAGCGTGCTCGGCCGCCCCCTGACCGTGAGCGACGACTTCGCCGAGTTCCTGACCAGGATCCCCGGCTGCTACTTCATGCTGGGCGCTCGTCCGGAGGGCGACGCGCCGCCGGCGCACCACTCGCCCACGTTCCGCATCGACGAGGCGGCGCTGCCGGTGGGCGTGAAGGTGCTGGCCGGCGCCGCATCGCGACTGGCTGCCGAGTAGCAATTTGCTGTTCGTCGGCGCGATCCTCCTCGGCCTCGTCTTCGCCCTGCTGACCGGCGGCCGGCTGGAGAACCTCGCCCGGCTGCGCTTCCGCTGGCCGTGGTTGCTGGTCGCCGCGGTCGTGGTCCGCGAGGCCGTGCTCCTGACGCCGCTCGGCCGGATCGACGCCGCGCGCTACGTCTACGTGCTGGCCCTGGCCGGGATCCTCGGCTGGACGGTCTGGCACTGGCGGAGGGTGAGTGGCGTTTGGTTGGTCAGCGCCGGCATCGCGCTCAATCTTGTGGTGATCGTCGCCAACGGGGCGCGCATGCCGGTCGCCCCCGAGCTCGCCGGCTCGCTCGTGCGGCACGGCACGGTCGGCCAGTACACGGTCATGGGCGATGGGACCCACCTGAACCTGCTCGCCGACTGGATCGCTCTTTACCCGGTGCCCGAGGCCTACAGCCCTGGCGATGTGCTAATCGCCCTCGGCCTCGCTATCGTGGTGTTTTCCGCCGCCCGCAACCCACGCCCGTATAGGGAGAAGGAGCTGACTCCGCCGTGATCATCTTCTGGATCTTCACCCTGTTCGTCGGCGCCTCGGCTTTCGCCTTCGCGCTTATCGCCCTCCAGCTAGGCATCTGGATGGCGCTGCTCTACGCAGCCGGCGCCATGCTGCTCGCGCGCGGAATCCTGAGCATCATCCGGCGCCGGCTCATCGTCGGCGAGCGAATGGCGCCGGAGACGGATGTACTGCAGCGCACGGTCGAGACCAACCGCGCGGTGTTCTGGAAGCGCGCGATCTTCCTCGCGCTCATCCCGATCGGCTACTTCGCGGTTGCGTACTTCTTCTTCGGTCTGGCTCCAGAGGACGCCCTCGCGGCGCTTCCCGAATTCCTGGCGCTCGCGCTGACGCAGCTCATCTACCTGCTGTTCCTGCTGGGCGCGAACTTCATGCTGTTCTTCGGCCCGTTCTACCTCTACACGCGCATCGGCAAGACGATGATCAACCCCGACGACGCGAACTTCGGGGTCAACATGGACGACGTGCGGGGCCAGAAAGCCGCCGTCGGGGAGATGGACCGCATCCTCAGGCTCATCGAGCATGGCCGCCTCTTCACCAAGGCGGGCGGCAAGCGCGAGCGCGGCGTGCTCATGGTCGGACCTCCAGGCACCGGCAAGACGATGCTCGCCAAGGCCATCGCGTCGTCCATGCACGTTCCGATCTTCATCGCCAACGGCGGATCGTTCGCCGGCATGTTCCTGGGGATCGACGCCCTCAGCGTCTACCTGATGGTGCGCGCCGCGCGCAAGCGTGCGAAGGTGTGGGGTGGCTGCGTGGTTTTCATCGACGAGATCGACGCCCTCGGCCAGCGCCGATCGGGGATGCAGGGCGGCGGCGCCGGTATGGCGGGAATGGGGATGTTCGGCGGCGGCATGCTCGGCCTGAACATGCTCCTCGTCCTGATGGACGGCATCGATAACCCAGGCTTTGTCGCACGCCAGCTGCGCGGCCTGTTCAACCTCACCCTCGACGGCCTGTTCATCCCGCGCAAGATCGGCGCCAACGGATCGACACTGAACCTTCGCATTCCTCCGCTCAAAGCGCCGAACTACAACATCCTCTTCATTGGCGCGACAAACAGGCCGCAGGTGCTCGACGAAGCGCTTACGCGCCCTGGCCGTTTCGGTCGCCAGATCACGTTCTTGATGCCGAACCGCGAAGCCCGCAAAGACATCGCGGCCCTGTACTTCGACAGGAAGCAGCACGACGCGGAGCTCGACACACCGGCGCGTCGCGACGAGTTCGCCCGGATCACAGACGGCAAGTCACCGGCTGACATCGAGCAGGTGCTCTCGCTCGCGCTGCTCTACGCGTTCGAAGATGGGCGTCAGACCTTCGGTTGGCGAGACCTGCGCGAAGCCCTGGGCAACGTCGAGGCCGGGCTTCCGATCCCGATCGAATACAACGAGAAGGACAAGGTGCAAATCGGGCGCCACGAGCTCGGCCACACCATCGCGTCGCACATGTTCCAGAAGGACCACGGACACGTGCGCCTGTCGGTCCGCAGGCGCGCCGCCCCCGGGCTCGGCGAGATTGGTGGCTATCACCTCTCGATCCCGACCGAGGAGCAGTTCGTTGAGTTCCGCTCTCAGCTAGCGGCCGATGTGCGAGTATCGCTGGGCGCTCTCGCCTGCGAGCGAGTCTTCTACGGCGAGAACACGACAGGCGTGTTCGAGGACCTGCGCCAGGCCACGCAGACCGCGTGCCGGATGGCGGGCGTGGTCGGCATGGGCGCCGATGACCTCGACCCAAAGATGTCATTGAAAGCGGCGAACATTGGTGAGCAGCTCATCTCGGTCAGGGAGGTCACGCAGGGCATGCACGAGCAGTCGACCTGGGAGGGCGCGGTGCTCAACAATGCAAAGGGGCGCCGCACAGTTGCCCAGATCCTCGGCGCCGCGTACATCGACGACTGGCGCCTTATGCACGTGAACAAGGACGCCATCGACCAGGCGAACGAGGCGCTGATGGCGGCGGGCGGCGAGCTCGTGGGAGACGAAATTTCTGGTTTGCTGGACTCGGTCGGTCTGCGCGAGCCGACCGCGTCGGATCCCTATCCGGAAGACATGCCCGCGGTTCCCTACGATCGAGTGGAGCTAAAGACGATCGAGGGCACCGCCTGATCCGACTCGGAGCCTCGGTCCTGGTCGCGGTCGTCATGGCCGCGCTGCCTGCTGCGGCGCAGGCGCGCGACCCCGACGCGCTGCCGAGCGCCCATCACGAGGCGCAGCGCATCATCGCCGCGGAGCTGGCGATGCAGGATGCTTCGTCGCGTCTTGCCGCGCTGGCGCAGGAAAAACCTGCCGGCCTGACCGAGACCATGCGCCACGAGCTCGCCGTCGCCTCGGCGACCTACGCCTTCCGGCAGGCGGCGCGGCAGGAGCAGCTGCGTATCTACGCGCTCGCGGGCTACGCGAGCACCGAGAAGGCGGTGGTGGCGTTGCTGCCGCCGGCGGTGCGCAGCCCGATCGAGGACATGATCGCCGGCCTGCACTCGCTCTACATCCTCGGCGGCATCGACCAGTACTACCTGGTCAACCCGCACTTCACGCTGCCCTACTCCAGCGCCGCCCCGCTGAGCTCGTTGCGGTCCTACTACCTCGAGGCGCAGAGCCGCTACGGCGTCGACGGCAGCTACCTGGCGTCGATCAACTTCATCGAGTCCAAGTTCGGACGCGTCAACGGTCCGTCCTCGGCCGGCGCGCTCGGACCGATGCAGTTCCTGCCCGGGACCTGGGCGAACTACGGGCAGGGCGGGAACGTCATGGACCCCCACGCGGCGATCCTCGCCGCCGCACGCTACCTGGTGCATTACGGCGCGCCCTATGACATGCGCACCGCGATCTGGCACTACAACCTGGATTACAACTACGTCGACTCGGTGGAGTACTTCGCACGCGCTTACCGCGCGGATCCAGGGTGGCTCGAGCGCATGTACTACTGGGACACCTTCGGCTAGGTCGTGCTCAGCGGTGGGTGACCTCATCTACTCGTCGATCCAATCGCTCGACGGCTTCAACGCCGACGACAACGGCAACTTCAACTGGGCCGCGCCGGACGAAGAGGTCCACAGCTTCGTCAACGAGTTGCTTCGGCCGGTCGGCACCTACCTGTACGGGCGGCGCATGTACGAGATCATGGTCTACTGGGAGACCGGAGGCGAAAGCTCGGAAATCGAGCGCGAGTTCGCCGGCATCTGGCGCTCGGCGGACAAGATCGTCTACTCGCGGACGCTGGACCACACCTCGAGCGCACGCACCCGGATTGAGCGCGGGTTCGACCCCGACGCGGTGCGAGCGCTGAAGGACTCGTCTGCGAAGGACCTCGCCGTCGGTGGTCCGCACCTGGCGGCCCAGGCGCTCGCCGCGCATCTGGTCGATGAGCTGCAACTGTTCGTCTGCCCGGTGCTCGTCGGCGCGGGCAACAGGGCCCTGCCCATCCGCACCCTCATTTCGGTTCAACTCACCGAACAGCGCACGTTCGGCAACGGCACGATCTTCCTGCGCTACGAGACCGTCCACTCTTAGAGTAGTTACTCGTGGAGTACCGCATCGAGCAATTGGCCCGGGCGGCCGGAGTGGCCGTGGACACGATCCGCTTCTACCAGGGCAAGGGCCTGCTCGAGTCGCCGCGCCGGGAGGGCCGGGTCACCTGGTATGGCGAGGCGCACGTCGA
>DATEGB010000134.1:0-2505 GCA_035280365.1 Candidatus Dormiibacterota bacterium
GAAGCCATCGCCGTACGGCGAGGCGGTGGCGGAACAGCTTGGTCTCGAGCTTGCCCGCGCGGGCCTGGTGGTTTTCAGCGGCCTCGCCATGGGCATCGACGCGGCGGCTCATCGCGGCGCTCTCAACGGCGGCGGGGTGACGGTTGCTGTGATGGGCACGGGCGTGGATGTCATCTATCCGTCGTCTCATGCGGAGCTGGCGCGCGCCATCCTCGCGGGCGGCGGCGCGCTGGTCAGCCAGTTCCCTGACGGCACCGAGCCGCGCCGCCACAACTTCCCGGCGCGCAACTACACGATGGCCGCGCTCTCCGACGTCGTGGTCGTCGTGGAGGCGGGCGAGGGTTCGGGAGCGCTTATCACCGCCGAGGCCGCGCTCGACCTACATAAAGAGGTAATGGCCGTGCCGGGCAGCGTTTTTTCGCCTCTTTCGGTCGGCACCCATCAGCTCATCCGCGACGGGGCCGCGCTGGTCCAGAACGCGCGGGACATCCTTGCCGCTCTTGACGTCGCCGGGGAGGTGCTCGACGACCCCCTTGCCACGCCAAAAAAGCTCGGATTCAGCCTCGATCGAGGGCGGGACGGCCTGCTTTCTCACCTCTCGGACGTTCTCGTTTTCAACCCGGCCGAGCTCGCTCGGAAACTCCACCTGCCGGTCGCCGAGGTGCTCGGCCGGCTGACCGCCCTGGAGCTCGACGGGGTGGTCAAACGCCACGAAGGTGGGTATGTAAGGGCGTTGCGCCGGGGCAAAGAACGGGCGTAGGATGCCCGCCTCGACCCCCGGGCGGGGAACAAACGTCCGGTTTGGGGAATAAATAGGAAGCTGTGCCAGAAGGTCTGATCATCGTCGAGTCGCCTGCCAAGGCAAGGACCTTGAAGCGGTTTCTGGGTGACCGTTTCGACGTCCGGGCCTCCATGGGCCACGTCCGCGACCTGCCCGAAAAGGAGTTGGGCGTGGAGGTGGACGACGGCTTCAAGCCTCATTACGAGGTCGTGGAGAGCCGCCGCAAGACCATCAACGAGCTGCGCTCGGCGGCCAAGAGTGAGAGCGAGGTCATCCTCGCCTCTGACCCCGACCGTGAGGGCGAGGCCATCGCCTGGCACCTGGCCGAGGTCTTGAAGCTCCGCGACCCCAAGCGCATCGAGTTCCACGAGATCACATCGGACGCAGTCAGGAAGGCGCTGGAGGCGCCACGTGGCATCGACATGCGCCTGGTCAACGCCCAACAGGCGCGACGCGTCGTCGACCGCCTGGTCGGGTTCCGTCTCAGCCCGTTCCTGTGGAGCAAGGTCCAGAAGGGAATCGGGGCGGGCCGCGTCTCATCGGTCGCCCTGCGCCTGGTCGTGGACCGGGAAGAGGAGATCCGCAAGTTCGTCCCGGTCGAGTCGTGGACGATCGATGTCGACCTGACGAAAAAGGCCGAGGACAACCATTTCTTCGCCCGGCTCAACCGTCCAATCGGTTCGGCTGCGACGACAGAAGACGCCAGGTTCGAGGTCCGCAACGAGGCCGAAGCCCAGGACATTGTTCGCCGGCTCGAGGGCGCGAGCTACCACGTCACGGGCGTGGAGCAGAAGCGGCGCACCAAGAGCTCGAACCCTCCGTACATCACGTCGACCCTGCAGCAGGATGCGTCGAGCCGGCTGCGAATGCGACCGCACAATGCGATGCGGATCGCCCAGCAGCTCTACGAAGGCATCGAGCTTGGGGCCGAGGGCGCGACGGGCCTGATCACGTACATGCGCACGGACTCGACGCGAATCTCCTCCGACGCGGACGCGAAGGTGAAGGCCTGGATCAAGGGCCATCACGGCGAGAAGTACCTCGGCACCTCGCGAGCGGCCAGGGCGACTCCCGGTGCCCAGGACGCGCACGAGGCGATTCGTCCCACCGACGTCAACCGCACGCCCGAGTCGATCCGCCAGTACCTTGCGCCCGACCAGCTCAAGCTTTACGACCTCATCTGGCGGCGGTTTGTCGCCAGCCGGATGGCGCCGGCGGTCTACGACCAGACTCAAGTCGAGATCGAGGGCGGCGACTACATCTTCCGCGCCAACGGTTCGGTGCTCGCCTTCGACGGCTTCTACAAGGTCTGGGGACGCGATGATAACGGCGAGAACGAGCTGCCGCAGCTTGCGTCCGGCGAGGACCTCGACTACCACGGCCTGAAGCCTGAGCAGCACTTCACGCAGGCGCCGCCGCGCTACACCGAGGCAACGCTGATCAAGGAGTTGGAGCAACGCGGCATCGGCCGGCCGTCGACGTACGCGCCGATCGTGCAGACGATCACGAGAGCACACGGTTACGTAGAGATAAAGGACCGCCGCCTGCACCCCACGCGTGTCGGGGAGGCGGTCAACTCGCTCATGGTCGACCACTTCAAGACCATCTCCGACGACGCGTACACGTCCAAGCTCGAGAACAGGCTCGACCAGGTGGAGAGCGGCAAGCAGGAGTGGGTGCCGGTGGTCAAGGACTTCTACGGCCCGCTGCAGCGGATGCTGAGC
>DATEGB010000135.1:0-28431 GCA_035280365.1 Candidatus Dormiibacterota bacterium
GCCGCTTTCGGCCGAGGACGCCCACCGGCTGGGCATCATCAACCGCCTCGTTCCGGCCGACCGCCTGGAGGCCGAAGTGCGGGAGTTCGCCGGGCAGCTCGCCCAGCAGCCTCGGCAGGCGCTGGCGGCGGCGAAGCGCGCCGTAGTACACGCGCTGGAATCGAGCTACGAGGAGGCGATCGAGTTCGAGTCGTACCTGCAGGAGGCCCAGGCGGGCAGCCAGGAGTTCATCGACGGCGTGCAGGCGTTCCTCGCGCGACGCGCGGCCAAGAAGTAGTGCCCGAGGCGGTCATAGTCGCCACGGCGCGCACGCCGATGGGCAGGTACGGCGGGCAGCTGAAGGACGTGCGTCCGGATGACCTGGCCGCGATCGCCCTCAGGGAGGCGGTGAACCGCGCCGGCGTCGAGCCGAAGGACGTGGACGACGTCATCCTCGGCTGCGCCAACCAGGCCGGCGAGGACAACCGGAACGTGGCGCGCATGGCGCTGCTGCTGGCGGGGTTCCCGGTCGAGGTGCCGGGCCAGACCGTCAACCGCCTCTGCGGGTCCGGCATGCAGGCGACGATTGCAGCAGCGCGCGAGATCCAGGCCGGCGCCGCGGACGTGATCGTCGCGGGTGGTGTCGAGTCGATGACGCGCGCGCCGTGGGTGATGCCCAAGCCGGCGGGCGGATTCCCGCGTGGTCCGCAGACCGTGTACGACACCGCTCTCGGCTGGCGGCTCGTGAACCCGAAGATGGCCGCGATGTACGGCACGCTGCAGATGGGGGAGACCGCGGAGCGAGTGGCGCAGAAGTACGAGGTCTCGCGCGAGGACCAGGACGCGTTCGCGCTGCGCAGCCACCAGCGGGCCGTGGCCGCGCGGCGCTCGGGACGGCTCGCCGAGGAGATCGTGCCGGTCGACGGCATCGCCGACGACGAGGGTCCGCGGCCTGACACGTCCCTGGAGGCGCTGGCGAAGTTGAAGCCGGCGTTCGCCGAGAACGGATCGGTCACCGCCGGCAACGCCTCGCCGCTCAACGACGGCGCCACCGCGCTGGTCCTGATGTCGGACACGACCGCGATGGAGCGCGGCCTCAAACCGCTGGCCCGGCTCGTGTCGGCCGCGGCGGCCGGCGTGCATCCGGACTACATGGGCATCGGTCCGGTGCCGTCGTCGCTGAAGGCGCTGGAGAAGGCGGGCCTCGAGCCGTCGGACATGGGAGTCGTCGAGCTGAATGAGGCGTTCGCATCGCAGTCCCTCGCGTGCATCCGGCTCCTGGGCCTGGACGAGGTGAGCGTCAACGTCAACGGCGGCGCGATCGCGCTCGGCCATCCGCTGGGCAGCAGCGGCGCCCGGCTCGTGGGCACGCTAGTGCGCGAGTTGGAGCATCGGGAGGCCGAGTACGGGCTGGCAACGATGTGCATCGGCGTCGGCCAGGGCATCGCCTCGGTCTGGCAGCGAATCTGAGCGAGCGAGATCCGGCGGCGGTCCGGTCGATGTTCGACCGCATCGCGCGCCGCTACGACCGCGTCAACACGGTCATCTCCATGGGCACCGACGGCGGCTGGCGGCGGCGCGCCGCGCGCGCGACGGGGTTGCGCGCCGGTGGGTCGGCGCTGGACGTCGCATGCGGGTCGGGGAAGCTGACCGCCGAACTGGCGAAGATCGCCGGCCCCACCGGCCGCGTCGTCGGCCTCGACTTCAGCCCCAGGATGCTGGAGGTCGCGCGGCGCGAGCACGCCGGCCTCGAGTTCCTCGAAGGTGACGCCCTCAACCTGCCCTTCGACGCCGCGAGCTTCGACGCCGCGACCATCGCCTTTGGCCTTCGCAACCTCGCCGACCCGGTCCGCGGCCTGCGGGAGATGACCCGTGTCGCGCGCCGGGCCGTAGTCCTCGAGTTCGTCCGTCCCGCGCCCGGCCTGGTCGGCGGGGCCTACCGGGTCTACCTCCGCACCCTGTTGCCCGCCATCGGCGGTTTCCTCTCGGGCGAGCCGTCGGCTTATCGCTACCTGAGCGATACCGTCGACTCGTACCGCACGCCCGAGGACCTGGCCGCCATGGCGCGGCAGGCCGGGTGGGCGGACGTGCGCTACACGGGCCTGGCCATGGGGACCGTCGGAATCGTGTCCGGAGCCCGATGAGTTTCGACATTCCGAATCGTCTTGGGTTTCGGAACAAGCGACGGAGGAGGCGACGATGCAAGCCAAGAATCTGGATATCTACGGTCACGACGCGCTGGAATGGGCTCGGGTTCTCGCGCAGCTCGAGCGGACGGACTACCGCGCAACTCACTGGTTGGCGACGAAGGACCCCGACGGCCGGCCCCACGTCGCCGGCGTCGGCGCGATGTGGGACGGCGGGAAGTTCTACGTGGTGAGCGGTCCAGGCACACGCAAGAGCAAGAACATCGCGAACGATCAAAGGTGCACGATCGCCGTGTCGATGCCCGACGTCGATCTCGTCCTCGAGGGAACCGCCGCACGGGTGAGCGACCCGACGACGTTGACCCGCCTGGCGAAGCGCTACGCCGACAACGGCTGGCCGGCGCAGGCGCACGACGGCGCGATCACGGCACCCTACAGCGCCCCGAGCGCCGGACGATCACCGTGGCACCTGTACGAGTTCACTCCCACGATCGTGACGGCGGTGGCCACCGCCGAGCCACACGGCGCCACCCGCTGGCAGATGTAGGTCAGGAGGCTCGGTCGACGGCCAGGCGCGCAATCCCGGCCAGCACCGGGCGCAGCCCGTCGAGCTCGACGGCCTCCAGCTCGCGCACTGCAGCGTCGACCAGCGCCTGCGCCTCTTCGCGGACGCGAGGCAGCGCGTCCGTCGAAGTCACGAGCTCGGTGACGAGCCCGACCTCGGCGTCGCCGAGCGTGCCCGCGAGCAGTCGCCGGACCTCCGGACCGACCACGCGGTCCTCGGCCGCGTAGATCAGAGGCAGCGAGAGCACCCGCTGCCGGACATCCTGCCCGACCGGCTTGCCCGAGCTGGGGCTGAAGTCGATCACGTCGTCCGCCATCTGGAAGGCGGTGCCGAGCAGGTCGCCGTACCGCCGCAGCGCGCCGACGACCTCCTCGTTGGCCCCGGAAAGCAGCGCGCCGGACGCGCATGCGGCTGCGAACAGGGACGCGGTCTTGCCGCGGATGACGCGCATGTAAGAGTCGCGGTCGCCGGGATACGAGCCGCGGAGCGCGACGTCGTCGATCTGTGACGCGCAGATCGCCTCCAGCGCGTCGGCCACCTCGGACGTCACTCCGGGGTTGCCGATCTGGGCGATGAGGCGAGTCGCCTTGGCGAAGTAGTAGTCGCCCACCGCGATCGCCCGTGCGGCGCCTTCTTTGGCGGCGACCGTCGGGCGGCCGCGGCGTTGCGTGCTCTCGTCGACGTAGTCATCGTGGACCAGGGTCGCGTTGTGCAGGAGCTCGACCGCGGCCGCGAGCTCCGCCGCGCGGAGCGGATCGTTGCGCGGACCGATGCCAGAGGTGAGCTGGACGAGCCGCGGCCGCAGCCTCTTGCCGCCGGCCTCGACCAGGCGGCGCATCGGCCCGGCGATCGGCTCGGGGTCGACCATCAGCTGGCGGGCCAGCTCGACTTCAACCAGCGACTCGGCCGTGTCCCGCTGCTGCGCGAACTCTCCCTCCAGCTGCATCGCCAGCTGACGATGGCGCGGACCGTCGAGCTCCACCGCGAAGACCGACTGCCAGCGGCCGAGGACGAGGTTTCCGTCCTCGACCAACAGGGTCGCGAACGCGCTCAGCAGCAGCTGCCGGCAGTGGGCGTGCCCGTTGACCGGCTCGCCGGCCGTGATCTCGAGGCGCCGCTCGAAGTTGTCGTGCTCGTAACCCGCGCCCGCCGGTGCGAGCTTCTCGAGCAGGCCCTGGAAGTCGCGCAGCAGGAGCGGCTCGTTCTCGTTGATCGCCAGGCCGAGGGTCGTGTGCAGGGACTGGAGGTGGATGCGGCCGTTGCGCAACCCCGCCTGGCGCACCTCTTCTTGCAGGCGAGGGGTGATATCGACGAACTCGGTACTGCGGGTGGTCGCGAACTCGAGGCGGTGGGTGCTCACCTGAGGCCGCCGAACGAGTCCTGCAGCAGCTGCCGGACCGGCGGCGCCGGCTGCTGGGCCGCCGCGCGGGAGGAGAGCAATTCGATCGACCGCGCGAACGCCACCTGCACCGCCAGCGGAGCGTGGTCGGCCAGCAGCCGCGAGCCGCGGGCCAGGCACAGGTCGCCCATCAGCAGCGTGGTCGGCGGCGCGGCCAGGCCGCCCAGCCCCTGGAGGCGAATGCCGACCTCGATCAGCGCCGCCGCCAGGGCGAGCCTGGGCTCGTCGACGGCGGCCAGGTAGGCGTCGTACGTGTCGGCGAGGCCGTCCGACCAGAGCTCCTGCAGCCGGTCGAGCTCGGGCTCGAGGAGCTGAACGCTCATGAGGCCGGCTCGATGACGCTGCCGGCGAGCTGACGGAACGCGGACATGGCGCGCACGCACGACTCGTCGTCGCGCGTGACAACGTAGTAAAGGCCGAAGCCGAGGACCGTGTTCAGGACCAGGGGAACGAGGACGTCTCGTGGCACGAGCAGTTTTACCCGCCCGTCCGTCTCCAGCCGGTCGAGCTGCTCCTGGATGACCTCGCGGTAGCGGGTGAAGAGCTCGGGAAGGTAGGCGCGCAGCCGCTCGGTGCGGGGCGCCTGCATCATCAGGTCGAAGGCGGCGAGCTGGACGTCGCCCAGGCGGCGCAGCGAGTCCCAAAGCGACTCGACGCCGATCTCGAGCACTACGAGCGGGTCGGTCAGCTGGTTGAGCGCTTCGCGGAGCTCCTCGACCGACTTCGCGGTGAGGTAGCGCCAGGCCTCGACCAGGAGCTCGGACTTGGTCGGGAACCAGTACTGGAGGTTGCCGATGGCCACGCCGGCCCTGGAGGCGATGGCGCGGACGCTCGTGCCGGAGTAGCCGTTTTCGAGCAGGGACTCGGCGGCAGCGTGGATGATCTGATCTCGGGTGCTCTCCGTCGCGCTCACCCCAGTCATACGTATGTACCAGCATAGCGAGGCTCATGAGTTGAAGGGGGGCAAGGGATAATTCCCGAGGCGGTGCGGAGCATCCCCGAGGTTTTCCCCAACCGGATCTGTGGTGTGCTGCGCACCGAGAACGCCGCCGCCGGCTTCCAGGCGTGCCTGGCCGCGCTCGAGGCGGGCGTCGGCACGATCGAGATCACCAAGACCGTGCCTTCGTGCTTCGAGATGATCAAGGGCCTGATCGCCACCACGGGGAATCGTCACCCGGTCGGCGTCGGCACGGTGTGGGACCCGGGCGCCGTCAAGGAGGCGAAGGAGGCCGGCGCCTCGTTCGTGGTCACGCCAGTGTTGCTGCCCGAGGTTGGGCAGGCCTGCCGCGAGCACGACATCCTGTGCGTGCTCGGCGCCCTCACGCCGACCGAGATCTACCACGCGCGCCTTGCCGGAGCCGCCCTGGTGAAGGTGTTCCCGATCGCCCCGGTGGGCGGGCATCGCTACATCGAGGCTCTCGGCGGGCCCATGGGAGGCGTGCCGCTCTGGGTCTCGGGCGGGGTCGAGATCGAGGAGATCGGCGCCTACCTGAGGCTGGGGGTCAAGGCGGTCGGGCTGGCCGGCTCCCTGTTTCCGGCGGACGCCCTGGCCCGGAATGACATGGAGGTGATCCGGCAGAACGCCGCCCGGGCCGCCCGGGCCGCGGCGGAGGTTCCGGCTACCTAGGCTCGCTCAGCAGCCGACGTGGTAGTTGCACATGGTGGCGGTGATGTTCGAGTACAGGTTCGTCACCTGCGCGCCGGTGAGGAGCAGGGCGACGATCACGACCAGGGCCACCAGGGCCAGGATCAGCGCGAACTCGACCATGCCCTGAGCGCGCTGCCTCGAGTGTGGCTCGGTCAACACCCCACGTGGTAGTTGCACATGGTCGCCGTGATGTTCGAGAACGTGTTTATGAGCTGACCGCCGGTCGCGATCAACGCAATGATCACGATCAGCGCGATCAGGGCAAGGATGAGCGCGTACTCAACCATTCCCTGGCCCTTCTGGATGTATGACGAATGATGAATCAACGGGACTTACCGACCCGATAGCTTAACCGCCGAACCCTGCCGTCTGGTCGCTCAGGCTTGTAAGAGCCTGCTCGACCACCACCCGGACCATCCGCTTCCGCCAGAAGTGGTTGAGGTCGGCGTTGTCCAGCGGCTTGGCCGGCTTCGCGGCCAGCTCGGCGGCCTCCCGGACCGTCTCGGCGTCCAGGCGCCTGCCCTTCAGGAACGCCTCCGCGGCGGTCGCCTCGAGCGGGTGGGAGGCCACCGCGGAGAGCACCAGCCGACAGGACGACACCTCATCACCCTCCAGCCGGGCGGCGAACGCCGCGCCGGCGATCGGGAAGTCGATCGACCCTCGCCGCCGGAGCTTCACGTAGGCGCTCCGGGTGCCCGGCTCGGCGCGCAGGCGTAGACCGGTCACCACCTCGGCCGGCTCCTTGCCCATGTACTCGATGCCGTCGTCCCTGTACAGCTCCGCCACGGGAAGCTCGCGCTCGTCGTCCGGCCCGACCAGGATGACGACCCCATCGAGGGCGATGGCCATCGGAGCGGTGTCGGAGGATGAGACGGCCCAGCACCGCGGGCTGCTCGGGGCGACAAGGCAGATGTCGCCGTCCTTCTTGAGGCAGAAGCCGGCCGCCTTCCGCCACTCGTAGGTCATGTCGTAGTAGTTGCAGCGCGTGTCGACGCAGAGGTTGCCGCCGATGGTGCCCGCGTTGCGTAGCGGCGGCGACGACACTAGGCCGGCCGCCTGAGCGTAACCGGGAAAGCGCCGGCGAAGGTCGGGATGGCGCGAGGCCTCGCTCAACGTCACACCGGCGCCGATGACGCCGTCGATGCGGCGGTCGAGGAAGTCGAGACCGATCAGCGTGTCGACCTCGAACTGCCTGCGCTTGAGCTTGGGGTAGAGGTCGGTGCCGCCGGCGACGAACATCGCCCGCGGTCCGAGCTCGGCGGCCATGCGCGCCGCCTCGCGAGCGCTCGCCGGGCGCAGGTACTTAAGTCGTGGGAGGCGGAGCATCGACCTTGATCGTCGGCGGGTATGGGATGGACGGGAATCTGTGCGGTCCGTAGCGCGCGGGTTCGCCCTTCTCTTTGCGGCGCAGGGCTTCGAGGATCTTCTCCGGCGTGACCGGGATCTCGTCGATCCACACGCCGAGGGCGTCGTGCACGGCCGCGCACACAGCCGGCGGCACCGGCAGCAGCGGGCCCTGTCCCGCCTCCTTGGCGCCGTACGGCCCTTCGCGGTCGAGGGTCTCGACGATGAAGGTCTCGACGTCCGGCATGTCGAGAAACGTCGGCGACTTGTACTCCAGCATCGAAGGCCACTTGTGCAGGCCCCTGCGGAACACCTGCTCCTCCATCAGCGCCTCGCCCAGGCCCATGTAGACGCTGCCCTCGACCTGGCCTTCGACCAGGAGGGGGTTGATCGCCCGCCCGACGTCGTGCGCGATCCACACCTTGTTGACGTGGACGAGACCGGTGCGGGCGTCGACGTCCAGGTCGACGACGCACGCTGAGTAGCTGTACGCGGGGCTCGGTCCTACGCCGGATCCCTTGTACGGGCCGGCGATCGGGGGCGGCGTGTAGCTCCCCGCGGTGGCCAGCGTGCCGAAGCGGGCTTCGGCGAGCACGCTCGCGTCCTCGAAGCTCACCTCTTCGTACTTGCGGCCGCTCGCCTCCACGGCCTCGACGAGCAGGGCGCGCATCTTTCGCGCCGCTTCGAGCGCGGCGTTGCCGGCCATGAAGGTCACTCGCGAGGAGTAGGAGCCGAGGTCTATGGGCGTCGTGTCGGTGTCCGCCGTGACGAGCCGCACGTCGGAGGGCTGCAGCCCGAGCTCCTCGGCGACGATGGTCGCCAGCACCGAGTCCGAGCCCTGGCCGATGTCCATCGCGCCGCAGTAGGCGGTGACGCCGCCGCGGTCGACCTTGATCTGCACTTCGGAATGCGGCATGTCGTTCCAGTAGATGGCCGTGCCCGCTCCGGACAGGTAGGACGAGATGGCGAAGCCCATGCCGTGGCCGGGCGTGCGCTTGCGCTCCAGGAACCGCGACGCCGCGAGCACCTTGTCGGTGCACTCCGGCAGGCCACACGACGTGACGCGCAGCCAGTTCACCGTGCGCGTGTCGGGACGGACGAAGTTGCGCCGCTTCACGTCGACCGGCTCGAGGCCGAGGTCGAGCGCGATCTTCTCCAGGTGCAGCTCCAGCGCGAAGCGCGGCTGCGGCGTCCCGTGGCCTCGCTTCGGACCACACGGCGGCTTGTTCGTGAACACGCGGCAGCCCTCGAAGCGGTAAGCCGGTATGTCGTATGTGACGGTCTGCAGCGCGCCAGTGTAGAAGGTCGAGGCCACGCCGTAGGACCCGTAGGCCCCTCCGTCGAGCGCGCTGCGGAAGTGCATCGCCGCGATCCGCCCGTCACGCGTGACGCCGGTGCGGACCCACATCAGCACAGGGTGTCGCCCGCGGTGCGCGTAGAAGACCTCCTCGCGCGTCAGCGTGCACTTCACCGGCCGGCCGGTGAGCATGGCGAGCTTGGCGACGATGATCTCGTGCGCGAACGGGTCGGTCTTGCCGCCGAAACCGCCGCCGTGCGCGGCGCCGATGACGCGAATGCGGTGCATCGGCAGCTCGAGCACCTTCGACAGCGCGCGGTGGACGTAGTGCACGACCTGGGTCGACGACCACAGGGTCACCCGTCCGTCGATGTAGGTGGCGACGGCGCTGTGCTGCTCCATCGGCAGGTGCGTGTTGCCCTGGTAGAAGAAGACGTCCTCGCGCACGTGGTCGGCGCGTGCGAACCCGCCCTCGACGTCGCCGAACTCGAGGGTGACGAACTTGTGGACGTTGTTCGGTCCGCCGTACTCCTGGATGCGCTCGTCCTTCGGCGTCTCGAGAGCGGCGTCGATGGACATCACCGGCTGGAGGACGTCATATTCGACGTCGATCGCGTCGCATGCCGCCGCGGCGATCTCCTCCTCCGTCGCGGCCACCGCGGCGATGGGGTCGCCGACGTAGCGAACCTTCTCGTGCTCGAGCGCGCGCTCGTCCTGGGTCACGGGGAGGATGCCGAACTTCACCGGCAGGTCGGCCCCAGTGATCACGGCCACGACGCCTTGTATGCGCCGTGCCCCCGAGGTGTCGATGGACACTATGCGCGCATGCGGGTGCGGGCTGCGCAGGATCCGGCAGTGCAGGGTGCGCGCCGGGAGCATGTCGTCGGCGTACATCGCGCGGCCCGTGACCTTGGGCGCGGCGTCGACCTTGGGCAGCGGCTTGCCGACGACTCTCATCGCATGCGCTCCGCCGCGAGCTCCACCGCCTGGAGGATCTTGGTGTAGCCCGTGCAGCGGCACAGGTTGCCGGCGAGCGCCTCCTGGATGTCGGCTCGCGAGGGCTTTGGGTTCTCCTCGAGCAGCGAGCGAGCGGAGAGAAGGATCCCCGGCGAGCAGTAACCGCACTGCGCCGCGCCCAGCTCCGCGAACGCGACCTGGAGCGGATGCAGCTCCGACCCCGCCGCCATGCCTTCGATCGTCGTGATGGCGCGACCTTCGAGCTGGACGGGAAGCGCGAGGCAGCTCAGGTGTGGTTTGCCGTCGATCAGCACGGTGCACGTACCGCACTCGCCGAGCTCGCACCCGTGCTTGGTGCCGGTGAGCTGCATGTCCTCGCGCAGGACCTCGAGCAGCGTCTTGTGGACCGGCACCAGGAGCTGCCGCGTCTCTCCGTTGACGTCGAGCGTCAAGACCACGCGCTCCACGTCGCGCAGCACCTCGTTCTTCATCCTGGTTCGAGCATATCTCGCAGCACTCGGGCGCACTCCCACAGGTCGGCGGCCACCGCGTCGGCCCGCGTTGAGGGTGGCAACGGGTCGTCGGGATGGACCAGGATGGTACGCATGCCGAGCGCGATCGCGGGCAGGATGTCGTTCTCCTCGCGGTTGCCGATGACGACGCAGAGGTGCGCGGGCACGCCGGCCCAGCGCAGGGCCATCTCGAACACCGCCGGGTGGGGCTTGAGGTAGCCGGCGTCCACCGAGGTGACGATCGCGTCGATGCGGTCGGCCACGCCGAGGAGGCGGAAGTCGTCCCAGTAGCTGTCCGCGTCGCGCCAGTAGGTGTTGCTGGCGATGACGGTGCGCATGCCAAGGGCGTGGATCTCCGCCAGCAGCTGCGCGGCGCCGGGCAGGAGCTTCATCTGGTCGGACACCGGGATGGACATGGCCCGGCGCAGGCGCTTGATGGTGTGGGCGTCGGCCGGCAATCCGCAGCGGTCGAGACAGTGCGCGATCAGGACCTCGGCCGCGGTACCCACCTGGCTTTCCGTGGTGATGCTGCGCGCCTCGTCCCCCGGCCGGCTGCTCTCGATCAGGGCGTCCGCCAGGGCCTCGACGGTCGCGGGGTCGACTCCCTGCATGGCGGCCTGGATCCGTTCCCGCCTGCCGACGGCATCCGTCTGGCGGATCGGCCACGAGTTCGGCCACAGGGTGCCGCCGACGTCGATGAGGGCTACCTCGAGTGCTCTGGCTATGATCGCCTCCGTGCTCCGATTTCTCACCGCCGGCGAATCGCACGGCCCACAGTTGACGGTCGTTGTCGAGGGGCTTCCCGCGGGACTGGAGGTTTCCGAGGAAGATCTTCGCCGCGATCTCGCGCGGAGGCAAGGCGGTCACGGCCGCGGCGGCCGGCAGAAGATCGAGACCGATGTGGCCCGCATCGTAAGCGGGGTGCGGGGTGGACTCACCATCGGCAGCCCGGTGACGCTGGTCCTGGAGAACAAGGACCACATCAACTGGCTCGCCCAGATGACGCCCGCGCGAGAAGGCTTCGAGCCCAAGGTCGTGACCCGGCTCCGGCCGGGGCACGCCGACCTCGCAGGCGCGCTGAAGTACGGCCACACCGACATCCGCAACGTGCTGGAACGGTCCTCGGCGCGTGAGACGGCGACCCGCGTCGCGGCCGGCGGGCTGGCGCGCAAGCTGCTGGCAGACTTCGAAGTCGAGATCATCAGCTTCACCCAGTCGATCGGCACCATCGACATCGGATTCGAGGGTTACGACCCGGACACGATCTCGGTCGCCGACCTCGAGGCGTCGCCTGTGCGCTGCCCGGACCCCGACGCGTCGGCCCGCATGGTGGCCGCGATCGACGAGGCGGCGGAAAGGGGCGACACCCTGGGCGGCACGTTCCGGGTCGTCGCGCGCGGCGTCCCGCCGGGGCTGGGCAGCTACGTGCACTGGGACCGCAAGCTCGACGGCAGGCTCGCGCAGGCGGTGCTGTCGATCAACGCGGTCAAGGGAGTCGAGTTCGGCGCGGGGTTCGACGGCGCGGCGCGGCCGGGCTCGGCGTTTCACGACGAGATCGACTACGAGGGCGGGAAGTTCACCCACCGCACGAACCGCGCGGGCGGACTGACGGGCGGCGTCACCAACGGCGAGCCCATCGACCTGCGCGTCGCTCTGAAGCCGATCTCGACGATGAAGAAGCCAATGCAGTCGATCGACCTCAAGACCAAGGAGAAGACGGAGGCGCACTACGAGCGCAGCGACGTGTGTGTGGTGCCCGCGGCCGGGGTGATCGGGGAGGCGGTCGTCGCGCTCACGCTCGCGGACGCCTTCCTCGAGAAGTTCGGCGGCGACTCGATGGACGAGCTGCGGCGGAACTACCGTTCATACATGGAGTCGATCGCGCAATAGGGAAGCTCATGTCGATGGCCGACGCCATCGCCCGATTCGTGCCCGACGGCGCGACCGTGGCCATGGGCACGGCCCTCGAGCCGCTGATCCCTTTTGCCGCCGCTCACGAGCTGATCCGCCAGGGCCGCCGTGAGCTCGAGCTGGTCGGCCCCATCTCGGACGCGCTGTTCGACCAGCTGATCGGCGCGGGCTGCGTGCGTCGCGTGACCGCGGCTTGGGTCGGCAACGTCTCCGAGGGCCTCGGGCACTGCTACCGGCGAGCCTGCGAGCAGGGCGTGCCGCGTTCGATCGAGGTTCACGACCACACCAACTTCTCGATCGCGCTCGCGCTGTGGGCGGCCGCCTGGAACGCGCCGTACATCCCGACGCGGACGCTGCTCGGGAGCGACATCCTGGGAAGGAACCCGGGGCTCGAGATGGAGGGCGACGTCGTGCGCGTGCGCGCGGTGCGACCCGACGTCGCGATCGTTCACGTGCAGCGTGCCGACGAGCTGGGTCGCGCGCACGCCTGGGGCCCGCTGGGCGTCAGCGAGGAGGCCGGCCTGGCCGCCGAACGCGTGATCGTCATGTGCGAGGACCTCGTCGACGCATCGTCCCTGCTCAGGCACCCGAACAGGATCCTGTTCCCGGAGACGAAGGTCGTCGCGGTGGTGCACGAGCCCGGCGGCGCGCATCCGTCGCCCGTGCAGGGCTACTTCAACCGCGACCACGCGTTCTACCACGATTACGCCGCAGCGTCCCGGACTCGCGAAGGTTTCGAGGCCTGGCTCAAGAGGTGGGTCCTCGACGTCCCCGACCGAGCGACATACCTGTCTCGGATCGACGTTCAGGCGCTGCGCACGAACGATGGCTGAGGCCTACACCGACCAGGAGCTGATGGTCGCGGTCGGCTCGCGCGAGATCCGCGACGGCGACCTCGTATTCGTCGGCATGCGGCTGCCGATCCTCGCCTACGCGGTCGCGCGCAACGCGCACGCGCCGTCGGCGCGAGGACTCTTCGAAGTCGGGCTCATGCGGGACCAACCGGCTGCGGGCTTCCTCGGCACCATGGGCGACCCGCCCAACGTCACCGGCGCACTCTGGGCCACGCGCATGTCGAACGTGATGGCGCTGATGGCGCAGGGCCTTGTCGACCTCGGTTTCATCGGTGGCGCGGAGGTGGACCGGTTCGGCAACCTCAACACGTCGTACGTCGGCGATCCGGCCCGGCCGGCGGTGAAGCTGCCGGGAAGTGGGGGAGGCGCCGACATCGCCATCCTCAGCCGGCGCTGGGTGACGTTGATGACGCACGAGCGCCGCCGCCTCGTGAAGAAGGTCTCGTTCATCACGTCGCCCGGTTTCGGCGACGGTTCCCCTGGATGGCGGAAGCGCAACGGCCTCCTCGGCGGCGGGCCGGTGGCGATCATCACGACCCTGGGCGTCCTGAGGTTTCCGGAAGGTGGAGGGGAGGCGTTCCTCGCGTCCGTGCACCGCGGGCACACGGTCGAGGAGGTGCGCGCGAGCACCGGCTGGGACCTCAAGCTTGCGGACGATGTAAGCGAAACGTCAGCGCCCACCGACGCGGAGCTCGCCGCGATCCGGCGCTTCGACCCCGAGGGTTTCTGGACGCGTACAGAACGCTGACGCCCTGGCAACGAGGCTCTGACACGGGAAGGCCAACCTGACCTCACCAAATCCACTGTTGAGGTGAGAACGAAGATGAGTCCCTTTGCAGGCGTCGCCGTCAAGGCCCTGGGCGCCGCCGGTTTGGCCGCCCTGCTGACCGCCGGTGTCGTGACCGCGGCCAGCCCGTCGCCAAGCCCATCGGCGCCGACCACCGCGGGGACGCAGCAGCCCTCGCACGACCGCCACGCCGACCGCCGGGTCGTGCGCCGAGCCGTCATCGAGGCGGAGGCGGACGTCCTCGGCATCAAGCCCGAGGAGCTGGTCAAAGACCTGAAGGCCGGCCAGAAGGTGTCTGACCTTGCCAAGGCCAAAGGCATGACCAAAGAGCAGTTCGGGGCCAGGCTCGTGGTCAACTTGAAGCCGCGGCTCGAGGCGCTGGTCGACCACAAACAGATCACGCAGGCGCAGGCCGACAAGATCCTCGATGGGATCGCGAAGGGCCACGTGCCGTTCTGGGACGGAGTCCACCACCGCAAGAAGTAGTCCGTCATCCTCCCTTGGGGGCTCGGCGGCGGCCGAGCCCCCTTACGGTCGCGTCCTGGACCGCGCCTGCGTCGTGATTCGCCTCCACCTCTTCCGCTCCTCGATGCGAAGGCGCGCGTCACTTCTGACGGCGATCGAACGCAGCTCGCGCTGCAGCTTGCGATAACTGCCCATGCGCGCGGGGTCGAGGGTGCCGTCCGCCAGGGCGGCCTTGATCGCGCAACCCGGCTCGGTGTCGTGCGCACAATC
Organism: Candidatus Dormiibacterota bacterium; assembly: GCA_035280365.1. GTDB lineage: Bacteria > Chloroflexota > Dormibacteria > Dormibacterales > Dormibacteraceae > 40CM-4-65-16. The sequence continues at coordinate 14,136 of DATEGB010000135.1, forward strand.
GGCAAAGCGGCACCGGAGCGAGATGTCTTCGATGTCCTCGAAGACATTCGCGAGGGCCTCCTCACCCTCCCACAGCTGCGCCTCGCGCAGACCCGGCGTGTCGATGATCATGCCGCCGCGCGGCAGCTGCACGAGCTGGCGGTGGCTCGTCATGTGACGGCCTTCGCCGGAGCCGGCGTGGATCTCGCGTGTTGGCATCAGCTCGGTGCCGAGAATCGCGTTGATCAACGTTGACTTGCCGACTCCCGACGGACCGAGGAGCACGCCGGTCTTTGCCGGCCGCAGCTCTGATTCGATCGTCTCCACGCCTTCGCCGGTGACGCTGCTGGTCACGACAATGGGCGCCCCGACGGGCAGCGATTCGACCTGTTTGACGAGGTCGGCCTTGGTCACGACCACGACCGGCGCCGCGCCGCTTTGCCACGCGATGGTGAGGTAACGCTCTAAGCGCCGGACATTCACGTCGATGGCCGCGGCGATGACGAACGCGACATCGACGTTTGAGGCCAGCACCTGTTCCTGGTTCTCGGCGCCTGCCGCGCGGCGCGAGAAAACGGTCCGACGTTCGACGATGCCGCGGATCTCGCCGCCGTCGAGCACGACCCAGTCGCCGACCGCGGGATCAACGTGGCGCGCGGGGGCGCGCTGGACCGAAACGCCGTCGTGGACCAGGTACTCGGCGCCGTAATCGGCGAGCACGCGCGCGGGCACGCCTGCGGGCGCGATCTGTTTGAACTTCTCAGCGAAATGGGCGTTCCAGCCCAACGACTCGAGCAACGTCAAATCCTCCGGGTGCCAAGACGGGTGGGCGAAATCGGTCCGCCCTACGGAGGAGTTGCTACAGCGTCGCTCCGGAGGCGGCCGACGGCCGGGGAACGGTCAAAGCAAGTTCTGCCATCAGACGCACCTCCTGTGCTGAATTCGTGGCGGTGATCTTACTACTCGCCTCGGAAGTCCGGCTTCCGCTTCTCGCCGAACGCCTTGATGCCCTCGTTCGCGTCCTTGGAGACGAACACGCGGCTGATCGCCTCGCGCTCGATGGCCAGCCCGAGGTCGAGCGGCGCACCGTAACCCTGCGTCACCGCGAGCTTGGCGTGTCCGAGCGCGACGCTTGGTCCGGCCGCGATCTTCGTCGCGAACTCGATCGCGCCCTGCCGGCAGGCGGCCGCGTCGGGGAACAGCCGGTCGACCAGTCCGAGCTCCTTGGCCTGGGCGGGTTGCACGGTCTTCGCCTCGAGGATCATCTCCAGGCCCTTTGACAGCCCGACCAGCCGCGGCAGCCGCTGCGTGCCGCCCGAGCCTGGGAAGAGACCGAGGTTGGTTTCTGGCAACCCGATCTGGTACGAACCCTCGGCGGCGAAGCGCAGGTCGCAAGCCAGCGCGAGCTCGAAGCCGCCACCCAGGCAGTGCCCCGCGATCGCGGCGATGAACACGATCGGCGTGTTCTCCATCTTGCGGAACGCTTCGTGGGCCATGATCGCCGTCATCACTCGCGACCGGGTCGTGCCCGCCGCGAACGCGCTGACGTCCGCGCCCGCGGAGAAGAACTTCTCCGACGCGCTCGTGACGACGACGGCGTGGATGTCCTCGTCGCCACGGGCGTCGTCGATCACGCCGGCCAGCGAGCGGAGAAAGGCGTAGTCATAGCTGTTGGCCGGTGGACGGTCGAGGACGATGATCCCGACGCCCCCCTGCTTCTCCAACCTGACCGACATGGCGAACTCTCTAACCTTATTCGAAGCACCGAATTCACCAACCGACGGGGGTATGGCATGGCGACGATGATCATCGAAGGGGACCGGATCAAGGCCGCGTCCGGCAAGACGTACGAGGTCCGCAACCCTGCGACTGGCGAGGTTGTCGACGAGGTCCCCGCCGGCGGAGCGGCCGACGTCGACAAGGCCGCGCATGCCGCGGCAAAGGCCTTCGCCACGTGGTCGAAGCTGCCCGCGAACCAGCGCCGCGAGATCCTTCACAAGGCGGCCCAGCACATGCTCTCGAGGGTCGAAGAGATCGCGACCCTGCTCACCAGGGAGCAGGGCAAGACGATCCTGGAGTCGCGCCTGGAGGCGCGCCGATTCGGCGAGAACATCGGATGGTTCGCCGACCTCGCGGACAAGATCCACGGTCACTTCGTCAGGCTTCCCGACCTGACCACCTACGGGCTGGTTGTCCGCCGGCCCATCGGCGTCTGTGGCGCCATCGTGCCCTGGAACTTTCCGCTGACCCTGGCCGCCAACAAGGTCGCGCCCGCGCTCGCGGCCGGCAACACGGTCGTCCTCAAACCCGCGAGCACGACCCCGCTGGCAACGCTGGCTTGCATCGAAGCGCTGATCGAGGGCGGCCTGCCCGAGGGCGTGGTCAACGTCGTGCTCGGCCAGGCGACCGGCGAGGCGATCGTCGAGCATCCGTTGATCCGCAAGATCGCTCTCACCGGCTCGACGCCAACGGGCAAGCGCGTGATGGCCAAGGCTTCCGAGACCTTGAAGAAGGTGACCCTGGAGCTGGGCGGCAGCGACCCGTGCATCGTGCTCGACGACGCCGACCTCGAAGGCGCCGCGCGCGCGATCTCGGTCGGTCGCTTCTTCAACTGCGGCCAGCAATGTCTGTCCACCAAGCGCCTGTACGTCCAGGAGGGCGCGTACGACGCGCTGATGGAAAAGCTCATGGCGCGCGCGGCCAAGCTCAAGCCGGGGAACGGGCTGGACAAGGACAGCCGGATGGGGCCCATGCACACGGAGACGCAGCGTGCCGAGGTCGAGGCGCAGGTCAAGGACGCGGTCGACCGCGGCGCCAAGGTCGTGTTCGGCGGCGGACGCCCGAACGGACCGGAGTACGAGAAGGGGTGGTTCATCGAACCGACCATCCTCGAGAACGTGCCCGACGGCGCGCGCATGTGGAGGGAGGAGGTCTTCGGCCCGGCGCTGCCGGTGCGCAAGATCAAGGACCTCGACGAAGGCCTGCGCCTCGCCAACGACTCGCAGTACGGCCTGGGCTCGTCGATCTGGACTGCCAGCATGGCCGCGGCCCACCGCGCGGTGCTGGAGCTGGAGGCGGGCTACACCTGGGTCAACTCGATCGTGATCGCGCACGACGAGCTGCCCTTCGGCGGGACGAAGCAGTCGGGCTTCGGCAAGGAGCACGGCATCGAGGCCTTCCTCCAGTACACCGAGGAGAAGTCGGTCGTCTACGGTGGGATTTGACGCCTGAGCCGAAGCTATCGCTGGGAGACGGAGGAACCAAGTCGCGGCCGGGTGGAACCCGGCCCCCAAAGCGGCGCGGTGACAGTGGGCGGGGTATGAGGTCCGGGCTTGTCGTCCTCGGCGGCGTGGTGCTTCTGGTCGGCCTCGTGTGGATCGGCCAGGGCCTCGGCTACATCAAGGGCAGCTTCATGACCGGGGACATGAAGTGGTTCTGGATCGGCGTCGGGATGCTGATCGCCGGGGTCGTGATGGGCGCCTTCGGTCTGCGCCGTCAGTCCAGGGTTTGAAGTGACCGCCACGCCTGCCACAGCGGCCGGCGTGGCTCAGAGCAGACGAGGATGGGCGCTCCGTAGTCGTTGTTCTGGATCCCGAGCGAGTTGGTCACCGTGGCCACCTGGCGGCACTCCAGGAAGAGCTGCTGAGCCTCGGTCAGGGTGAAGTTGACCATCACCACCGTGGACGGGTCCATGCGCGGAGGCGCCCAGTACCAGTAGCTCAAGTGGGGGCTCACTGCGTGGGGCAGTCCGGCCGCCGGGCCGTAGAAGTCGATCGCGGCCGCCTCCTGGTAGTAATGGGCGACGATCATCGCGTGCGCCCGCTGCTCCGGCGAAAGGCCGGCGTACGCCTGCGCCGTTTGCTGCGCCAGCTCGGGCCAGCCCACCTCGTCGGCGAAAAGGCCGCTGGGAGTAGGCGCGACCGGCAGCACGGCCAGGGCGAGAAACAGGCCCGCCGCAAGCGAGGGGGTCATGAACGCCGCGAGTCGCACCCTCGACGTCAGCACGCCGTCGAGCCACATCGCTCCGGCGGCGTACAGGGCCGGATAGATGGGAGCGGCGTAGTACGACTTGCCGCCCATGGCGAAGAAGATCAGCTCGACAGCAACCATGCAGTAGACGATGGCGCGGAAGCGATCGTCTCTGTGCAGCCTTACCAGGCCGGCGACGGCCGGCACCGCGAACAGCGGGTTGATGAAGACCAGGGCCTGCTGCCACCAGTAGGCGAACGGGCCGTCGGTGTGGCCGCGGTGGGACAGCGCGTACTGGATGCTGACCCAGTCGTGCGTCGCCTGCCACACGAGGTTGGGCAGGAAGACGACAAGGGCGACCCCCGCCCCGAGCCAGGGCCACGGGGTGAGGAGCATCGACCGGCGGTTCGACAGGAGGACGGCGGCGAACATTGCCGGCGGGAGGGCCACCATCGTGTGCTTGGTCTCCAGGCCGGCGCCGACGACCAGCCCGAGCACGACCCAGAGACGCCGGTCTCCGGTGCGGAGGAGCCGGGCGAAGACAAGGAGGGCGCCGGCCCACGCCAGCTGGTCGAAGGTCGCGGTGTGGAAGAGCGCGTTGGAGCCGATGAACACCGGCGAGAGGACGAGTGCGAGCGCCGCCCACGCCTGGGCGCGCCGGGACCCGCCCAGCTCGCGCGCGATGAGGGCGGCCAGGACGACGATCACCGCCCCGGTCAGGAGCGTCAGCAGCCGCAGGGCGACGAGGGAGCCGGGAGCGACGACCTCGACGGCGGCGGCGAGAAGGGGCACGACCGGCGGGAAGTCGACGTAGCCGAGGTCGAGGTGGTGGGCGGCGGCGACGAAGTAGAGCTCGTCGCCGTGCCAGGCGTAGCGGCCCAGGAACGGTGCGGTGAGGGCGACCTTGGCGGCGGCGGCGAGCAGCACCCACCGCCACGGAACGCGCGCCGCCACGACGTCAGGTTATCCGGCGGCAGGCGCTCCTCCAGCTACAAGTCCTAGGCCGTTCTCCCGTTAATCCGGTCCCAGTGGGCCTGGCACTCGACGCACCGCGTGGCCGCCGGCTGGTAGCGCAGCCTGGCTTCCGGGATCCGCCTGCCACAGCCCTCGCACGCGCCATAGGTGCCGTCCCGCAGCCTCTCGAGCGCGCGCTCGACCTGCGCCCGGTTTTCGTCGAGCAAATGGACCAGGAGGTCGCTCGTCTCGCGGTCGGACAGGGCCTGCGCGAGGTCGGTCTCCTCCGGGATCCCGGTGATCACGCCGCCGACGACGTCGTTGAGCGGCCGGTGCAGCCCTGCTTCCTCTCCGCACTGGGCGGCGAGGAGCTGCAGCCGGCGCCTGTCAGCCTCCAGCCTCTCCTCGGGCGCATTGCCCGTCTTCTTTCGGGTTGCCATCGCTGAACCCCCCTCCAAACTCATTACCCGGAACGGCGGCGTTTGGACTTCGAGAGCACAACGCCTGCATCGAGTTGCGTACCCGCTCCCGCACAATAACGGGCCGGATGCGAACCCCCCGGCTACTCCCCCCGAAGTTCCTGGTCGCCGTCCTGGTGCTTGTGTTGGCCGGTTGCCAGCCGTCCAACCCACACCCGGTGCCGAGCGTACCTCAGATCGGTGCCGATCTCAAGTGCGCCTCGGGCGACCACGGCTACTCGGACCCACTCGGGTGGGGCTTCTGCTACCCAGCGACGTGGCGTTACATCGAGCGCTCCCAACACGTGGACGCGCCAAAAGGGGTCGACCTGACCTTCGACATCACCTGCCTGAGCGAGTGCCGGATGTCGACGCCAAGCGCCGGGCCGGCAAACAACCTGTTCGGGTTCATGATCGTGTCGACCTACGAGCGGGGCGGTTCCTTCGACCTGGCGAACTGGGTCAGCGTGAACCTCAAACCGGTGCCGCAACTGGAGACGATCTCCTGGGGCAACGCCGTCGAGGCGGCGCGGCTGCCCGACGGGCGGCGGATCGCGCTGACGCCTCACTTCGTGGTCGTGCTCGACGTGCGCTCGGGCCCGCTCGACGTCGAGGGCGAGATGGCCTCGCGCCTCGACACGTGGAAGTTCTCGGTTTAGGGGCTACAGCTAGCTCGGCCTCCGGAACATCGACTGCATCTTCATCGCCAGGCTGAGGTCGCCCTCGGTCTTCAGCTTGCCCTGCATGAACGCCGTCACCCCGTCCACCTTGCCGGTCATGATGCCGACCCAGTCGGGGACGGCAGCCTTGAGCGTCAGCTTGGGAGACTCCGGCGGCTCGCCCTTGCCAGACTCGGCCTTGCCGTCGTGGATGTGGACCCACCACCTGCCCCCGCCTTCGCCGCTGAGGTCGAAGGCGATGATGGCGTTGGTGCTGCCGGCCTTCTCCGGGACCAGGTACTCGGGCATGGCGTCGACGATCTGGTCGGGGGTCATCTGGACTTCGGACATCGGTTCCTCCCTACGGTGCTCATGCTTTCAGTACGTTCGAGTACGGGTCAACGCTCAACTCATCTTAGAGCCCTCGACGACAATCTCGGGGTGAGCCTCGACGTCGCCCTGACCGAAGTCGCGGTCGGCGTGTTCGAGCTCCGACTTCCAATCCCGTTCGAGGACGGCCTGGTCAACGTCTTCCTCTTCGCCGACGGCCACGACGCCGACCTCCTCGACTGCGGGATGAACGCCGAGGAATCGCTGCACGCGATCGACGCGGCGCTCCAGCATGTCGGCGCGAGACGGCTGCGACGCCTCCTCGTCACGCACATCCACCCCGACCACTACGGCGCCGCGGGCGCGCTCGCCGGCCCCGGCCGCGCCGACCTCTACATCCACCGCCTCGAGGTGCCGCTAGTGCATCCTCGCTACGTCGAGCTCGAGCACCTGGTCGAGCAGGTGCGGGCGTATCTGCTGGTCAACGGCGTCCCCGCAGACGAGGCCGACGTGCTCAGCAACTCGCAGCGGGCGCTCAGCCAGGTCGTGAAGACCGCCGACCCGACGGTCCAGCTCGACGGCGCCGAGCGCATCCCCATGGGCACGCATACCCTGCGCGTGGAGTGGACGCCCGGCCATTCGCCCGGGCACGTCTGCCTCTTCGACCAGGACGCGGGCCTGCTCTTCGCCGGCGACCACATCCTGCCCGATCTGTCGCCGAACATCGGTCTCCACCCGCAGAGCACCCCGAACCCGCTGGGCGATTACCTGGCGGGCCTAGAGCGGATGGCGGCCCTGGAGCCGTCGCTCGTGCTGCCGGCCCACGGGCGTCCGTTCACAGACATCTCCGGCCGGGTCGAAGCGCTAGTGACCCACCACCTGCGGCGTCTGTCCCAGGTCGGCGAGCTGGTCGATGGAGAGGAGAAGAGTGGGTGGCAGGTGGCCCTCGAGCTGTGGGGCCCGCGCGAGAACCTCTACGAGAAACGCCTCGCCCTGCAGGAGGGGCTCGCGCACCTGCAGGCCCTCGCCGTCGAGGGCCGCGTGGCCAAGCTCGTCAGGCCCGGATCTGTGCGCTGGCGGTGGACTTGATGCCCAGCGCCAGCAGGTCGGCAGGGTAACAGCCGACGCCGACGACGCCAGGCCCGGCGTGCGCGCCGACCACCGGACCCAGCGGCTGGATCATCAGCGTCTCGGCGACCGGCTCGAGCTCCCGCGCCACGCGCTCCGCGTCGGCCTCGGCGTCGCCGTGCCCGACGATCACGCACAGCCCCTTGCCGCGGTCGACCTCACGCGTCAGCTCGACGATGCGGTTCAGGGCGCGGTCGAACGTGCGCACGCGCTCGAGCGGTGTGACCAGTCCGTCGCGTATGCACAGCACGGGCTTGACCTGCAGGACAGAGCCGAGCATCGCGCTCGCGCGGCCGATGCGGCCGCCGCGGCGCAGGAACTCGAGCGTCGCGACGGAGAAGTAAGTCTGCACCTGCTCGCGCATCTCCAGGACGCGACGTTCGACCGTCGCCGCGTCTGCTCCCCGGGACGCGATCTCCGTCGCCGCGAGCGTGATCAGGCCGAGCGACATCGACACGAGCTGCGAGTCGACGACGTGGACGCGCTTCGCGTCGGTCATCTCCGCTCCCTGGACCGCGGAGGCGTACGTGCCGCTCAATTTCTCCGAGATGTGGATGGACACGATCTCCGCGTGGTCGTCGAGCAGCGACGCGTAGGCCTCGGCGAATCTTCCCGCGGATGGTTGCGACGTCGTCGGGTGCGTGGTCGCGTTGGGGAGACGGCGGTAGAACTCCGACGGCCGGATCTCCACGCCATCGAGCAGCGAGCGGCCTTCGAAGTTGAGCGTCAGCGGCACCACGGTGATGGCGCGCGACTTCACCAGCTGCGCGGGCAGGTCGGCGGTGGAGTCGGTGACGACGGCGACCTTCATTGCGGAATTTCGTCGGGCTGAATGTCACTCTCCCGCCTATGGCCGCGCCGTCGGAATATCCGCTCCTCCACCGGCTTGAGGGCGAAGAGGACGACGACGACAACCAATGTCAGGAAGACGGCGTCGGCGAAGTAGCCGAACCCGACGGCCATGCCGAGCGACGAGGCGACCCATATCGACGCCGCGGTCGTGAGACCGCGGACCAGCTCGCCCTGGCGGAGGATGCTTCCGGCGCCCAGGAAGCCGACGCCGGTCACGATCTGCGCCGCGATGCGCGTCGGGTCGACGGTCTTGCCGAACTCGGGGATCAGACCAAGGTCCGTGAACATGCACGACCCGGCGCTGATGAGCGCCATCGTGCGCAGGCCGGCGGGATGGCCGCGGAACTCGCGCTCGGCGCCGATGAGAAGGCCCAGCGCGAGGGCGATCATGACGCGGATGGCGAGGTCGAGCTCGCCGTGGAGCGGCGTGTGTGTCAGCCCCGGCCGGGGCGTCCTCCGGGCGCTGAGCTACCAGGCTCGTCCTTGGCACCCGGTTCGTCGGGAAGCTCGGGCAGGTCCAGGCTGTTCACGAAGTCGCGGAAAACCGCGAGCCGTTCGTCGTCGACGACGGTCTCCGCCTTCTCCTTGTCGCCTTCCAGGTCGTCGGCCTCGGGGATGATGCCCGCGGTCTCCATCACCTCGGAAGCGACGAAGATGGGGCACTCGACGCGCACAGCGAGGGCGATGGCGTCGGAGGGGCGCGCGTCGAAGTCGAGGTCGCGGCCGTTCTGCTTGACGTAGAGGCGCGCGTAGAAGACCTGGTCGGCGAGTCGCGTCACCACGATCCGCTTGACGCTGATGCCCAGGTCGCCGAAGGCGGTGGCCATCAGGTCGTGCGTGAGAGGGCGGCCGAGGGCGTTGCCGGAGATCTTCGTTGCGATGGCCTGCGCCTCGAAGGACCCGATCCAGATGGGAAGGTAGCGGTCGGCCTCCTTCTCCTTGAGGATCACGAGGTGCTGCGCGGTCGGCATGTGGATGCGGATGCTGTCCACGGCCACCTCGATGAGGTTCTTCATCCTCGGGTTCATTCTAGCTTTCGGTCGTCTGGCTTCCCGCTATTTGAACGCGCATCACCCCCACGGGGTGTCGAACCGGTCGTACGTAGAATCCGAACGTGGCGAAGGGCAGGCGCGGGCGGCTGATTCTGATCGACGCCCACAGCCTCATCTACCGGGCTTTTTTCGCCCTGCCGCCGATGAGCACCTCCGACGGCCGGGTGACCAACGCCGTCTACGGCTTCACCTCCATGCTGGCCATAGTCCTGGCCTCACGGCCCGAGTTCGCCATCGCGGCGTTCGACCTGGGCAAGCCGACTTTCCGCTCCCAGGAGTACGAGGAGTACAAAGCCGGCCGGCGGGCCATGCCGGAAGACCTGCGGCCGCAGATGGAGATGGTGCGCGAGGTCCTGGACGCCTTCTCCATCCCGATCTACGGCGTCGAGGGTTTCGAGGCCGACGACGTCATCGGCACCCTCGCCCGCGTCGCCGAGGAGCGCGGTCACGCCGTCACGATCGTCTCCGGCGACCTCGACTGCCTCCAGCTAGTAACCGAGTCGGTGGAAGCGCTGGTTCCGCGCCGCGGCATCACGGACACGTTCGTCTACGGCCCCGACCAGGTGCGCCAGCGGTACGGTTTCGAGCCAACGCAGCTGATCGACTTCAAGGCCCTGCGCGGCGACACGTCCGACAACATCCCCGGCGTGCCCGGGGTCGGCGACAAGACGGCGGCCAAGCTCGTCCAGGATTTCGTCACGATCGAGGACCTGCTCCAGCGTGTCGAGGAGCTGCCCGAGGGCCGCCTCAAGACCTCTCTCAAGGCTAACGCGGACCAGGTGCGGCTGGGCAAGCGAATGGTGACCATCGTCCGCGACGTCCCCGTCGAGCTCGAGCTCGAGAGAGCGCGCTGGACGCGATACGACTACGACCGCGCGCGGCGCGTCTTCGACCACCTGGAGTTTCGGCAGCTGCTCAGCCGCTTTCCCCCGCCCGACCAGGTGCCGGTCCAGCCCAGCCTCGCGTTCGAGCCCGCTCCGCGGCCCGCGGGCCTGCGCATCGTCGAGGACCCGACCGAGGCGGCGTCGCTCCTCGACGGCTCGCGAGATGTCGGCGTCTTCGCTTTCATCGAGGGCGTAGGGCGCGGGTCCCGGGTGTGCGGCCTCGGGGTGTCGACCGCCGGCAGGACCTTCTACGTCACGCGCCCCGAGGCGATGGACGCCGTCGCCGCGACCCTGTCGGGCCAACCGATCTCGGGACACGACGCCAAGGAGACGGAGCTGGCCCTTCGCTCGCTGGGCGGCGGGAAGCGCGAGTGGGCCTTCAGCACCTTCCTCGCCGCCTACCTGCTCGGCGCCGGGTCCCGCGACCCACGCCTCGAAGACCTCGCGCGCGAGTTCCTCGGCGTGGAGCTGGTCAGCGCCGAGCAGCTGCTGGGCACCGGCCGCGCCGCGCGCAAGCCTTCGGCGATCGGCGACGGCGATGCCGCCGAGTACTCGGCCCGGCGCGCCGAGGCGATCCTCAACATGCGGCCGAGACTCGAAGCCGAGATGCGCAACCTCGGCGTCGACTACCTCTTCCACGAGATCGAGCTGCCGCTCGCCGGTGTGCTTGCCGACATGGAGACGGAAGGCGTCGCCATTGACGTCCCCTACCTGAAGAAGATGCAGGACGAGCTAGGCGGCCAGCTGGCCGCGCTCGAGTCGCAGATCGAGGAGCTCGCCGGGCAGAAGTTCAATGTCAACGCGCCCCAGCAGCTGGCGAAGGTGCTGTTCGAGGACCTGCGTCTGCCGGTGGGCAAGCGGACGAAGACCGGCTACTCGACCGACGCCGACACGCTCGAGTCGCTGCGCGAGAAGCACGACATCATCCCGGCGATCCTCGAGCACCGCCAGCTGTCGAAGCTGAAGTCAACCTACGTCGACGCGCTGCCGCAGCTCGTCGACCCGCTCAGCGGCCGCGTGCACACGTCGTTCGGCCAGGCAAGCACGGCGACCGGCCGCCTCGCGTCGTCGAACCCGAACCTGATGAACATCCCGATCCGCACCGAGCTCGGGCAGCGGATCCGGCGCGCGTTCAAGGCGGGGCGGCCCGACCACGTGATGGTTTCCGCCGACTACTCGCAGATCGAGCTGCGCATCGCGGCCCACCTCAGCGGCGACCCGAACCTGCTCGGCGCCTTCGCCGCCGGGCAGGACATCCACACGGCGACGGCCGCCGCGGTCTTCAAGGTGGCGTTCGAAGCCGTCACGCCGGACCAGCGCCGGCTTGCGAAGGTCGCGAATTTCGGCTCCATCTACGGCCAGGGCGAGTACGGGCTGTCGCAGCAGCTGGGCATCACCGGCGACGTCGCGCGCGAGTTCCTCGGCCAGTACTGGTCGACGTACTCGCGGCTGCGCGAGTACCTGGACGAGGTCAAGCGCAAGGCGCGCGAGGAAGGCTTCGTCGTGAGCGCGACGGGGCGCCGGCGCGCGATTCCCGACCTGCGTTCGCCCAACTTCCAGCTGCGCAGCGCGGCCGAGCGCATGGCGATCAACTTCCCGATGCAGTCGCTGGCCGCGGACATCATCAAGATCGCGATGGTCCGGCTGCACCGCGAGATCGAGGCCGACCAGATCGAGGGGCGGATGCTCCTGCAGGTGCACGACGAGCTGCTCTTCGAGGTGCCGAGCGGCGAGGTCGACCAGTTCGCGGAGAGGGTGCCGCGGGTGATGACCGGCGCGTACGAGCTCGAGACCGGGATCGAGGTCGAGATGAAGGTCGGCCCGAACTGGGCGGACATGAGAAAGCTCGCGGTCGTCCGTGCCTGAGGTGCTGCGTTCTTTCCGCGATAGTCGCGACTATCGGATGCTTGGCTCGGGAATGATGCCTGTTAGTCGCGACTATCCGAGTTATGCCTGAGGTGCTGCGTTCTTTCCGCGATAGTCGCGACTATCGGACGATTGGCTCGGGAACGATGCCTGTTAGTCGCGACTATCCGAGTTATGCCTGAGCTGCCGGAGGTCGAGACGATCGTCGCCGACCTGCGGCCGCACCTCGTGGGGCGGACGATCGTGCGCTGCGAGCTCGCGTTCCCGAACATCGTCCGCCATCCCGAGCCGGAGGAGTTCATCGACGCCGTGACCGGGATGCGCATCGAGTCGATGACGCGGCGAGGCAAGTACATCTACGTGCATCTCACCGGATCGGTGGTGCTGGTGGTTCACCTCGGCATGACCGGACAGCTGCGGCTGGTCGACGCAGTCGCGCCGCTCGAGAAGCATACGCACGCGGTGTTCTTTCTCGACGACGGCCGCCAACTGCGCTATCGCGACCCGCGCCGTTTCGGTCGCCTCCTCGCCGGTACCGAGGACGCGCTGCTCACCGCGAAGAAGATGCCGCGGCTCGGACCGGAACCGATCGACCCCGCTTTCGCTGCCGACGAGCTCTACCGTTCGCTGCGCCGCCGGCGCGCCCCGCTGAAGGCGGTGCTCCTCGACCAGAAGGCGATCGCCGGCGTGGGCAACATCTACGCCGACGAGTCGCTGCACCGCGCGCGCCTTCGCCCCACGCGGATCGCCAGCACCGTGAGCCGCCGTTCGGCGCAGAGGCTGCATGAATCGCTGCGTGAATCGCTCGAGCTCGCGATCGCGAACCGCGGCAGCTCGGTCGACACGTATCGCGACGCCTGGGGCGAGGTGGGCGGGCAGCAGGAGAAGCTGTTGGTCTACGGGCGCGCGGGCGAGCCGTGCTTCACGTGCGGACGTCCTCTGAAAGCGGTGCGCATCGCGGGCCGCACTACCGTCTACTGCACGCGTTGCCAGCGTTAACGGGTCGCCTATTCGCGATCGTCGTCCTCGGCGTCGCCTTCATCGCCCTGACGCTCGCCATCACGGCCGGCGCCTTCGACAGCCTCGACCTCCAGGTCGCGAAGGCCACCCACGACCTCTGGCAGCCGTCGCTGCATCCGTTGTTCCAGGGCATCGCGGAGCTCGGAGGGTTCGAGCTGACGACGGCGCTCATGCTCGGCCTCAGCTGGTACCTGTGGCGCTCGGGCTTCGGCTCCGACGCGCTCGTCTTCGTCGTCTTCATCGCCGCGCAGGCGTTCGAGCTGTTCTACAAGCTCAACCTCCATCACCCGCAGCCGCCGCGGTCTCTCGCCGAGAGCGACGGGCCGAGCATCACCGAGCTCTTCACCTCGAGCGCCGGCGTCGGCAACAGCTTTCCGAGTGGTCACATGATCCGCACCGTCATCGCCTACGGGCTGCTCGCCTTCGTCATCCGTCGCCTGTCGCCGTCGCCTCTGGTGCGCCCGCTCGCGGCCGCGGGCGCGATCGGGGTTGCCGTTGTGATGGCGATCGACCGCCTGTACCTGGACGTGCACTGGGAATCGGACGTGATCGGCGGCCTGATCCTAGGTGCCATCGGCCTGCTCGCGGCGACGGTCTGGCTCGACCGTCCGCGCGGTACGGGACAATGAGCCGCGTGGTGGAGAAGGCGGTCCTGATCCTCGTCACGGCCGGAGGCCGGGACGACGCCGAGCGCCTCGGCGAGGCTCTCGTCGTCGAGCGCCTTGCCGCGTGCTGCAACGTCGTGCCCACGGTCGCTTCCTTCTATTACTGGGACGGCCGGCTGCAGCGTGAGCACGAGGCGCTGCTGATCATCAAGACCCTGGAGTCGGCGGCGCAGGCGGCCGAGGAGTTCGTGCGCACGCACCACACCTATGAGGTACCGGAGATCATCCGGGTCCCGATCGAGGGCGGATCGTCGGCGTACCTCGATTGGCTGGCGGGCCAAGTAGCCAAACCCGGTCGCTAAGCGTTAACTCAACACTTAGACTGCGACCAAAAAGGAGGCCGGGGGTTGGCTACAGTCGTCGAAGAGCAAGGCGGTTCGAGTGGCGCGCGCCGCCGGCGCAGCCGCGCTCGCCGCCGCGCCGCGGAAGCCGAAGCCGAAGCGCATCCGAACGGCCACCAGAACGGTGAAGCCGCCGCCG